>NVRL01000022.1 GCA_002732645.1 Sulfurimonas sp.
TCTGTGAAATAATTGCAACCATCCCAACTAAAACAGCTACCAAAGTAATATATCTAATATCATAATTTCCAACATGTCCTAATTCGKSAGYWNAWWAYTCYTTYNCRRTYMKSYWCTATMTMATTTATCTAAAATCGATTRACGCTGAATGGTGAGATATCAATGTCTGTTTTTTTATGATGAACTAAGTCTGATATGATGTCTGCTGTTATGCCTGCTTGCGTTAAGCCTAAATGTTGGTGGCCAAAGGCAAATAAAATATTGGGGTTAACACAGCAATGATCTATGATGGGTAAGGAGTCAGGCAATGTTGGTCTGAATCCCATCCATTTTTGATCACTTGCAGATTCTATTGGTGAATTTAAGACTTGTTTAGCATGGTGAAATAAGTTTTCAGCTCTTTTCCAATTGGGTTTTGTTTTTGTACCAGCAAATTCAACTGTACCTGCTAGACGCGTGCCAGTTTGCATGGGAGTTATGATGAATCTTCTCTGTGCAAAGGCCACGGGGCGATTTAATAACTGTTGTTGTGGCAACATCAAATGATAGCCTCTTTCGGTYTCCAGTGGCACATTAATACCCAGATTTTTAACTAACTCTTTACTAAATATACCAGCGCTGATGATCAATTTTTTAGCCTTTATATTTTGATTGCTGGTTTTTATCTTTATAGAGTGATGACTGAGTGATTCGATAGTTGTTACTTCATCACGTATAAATTGCCCACCCATTGAAATAAAACAAGAGAACAGTCTTAGTGCGAATTTATGTGGATCGATACTGTATTGTATATCAGGAAAATAGAGGGCTGCTTGACAATTTTTAATCTCTGGTTCGAGTTCTTCTAGCTGTAATTTATTAATATCTTTTGGATGTACAATACAAGTTATATCAGAAAGGTCACCCAAGTTCATAATTATTGGGTTATTTCCAACAGTTTTCGTATCTATTCTAAATCTAAATTCTTTTTGATTAGCATATTGTATTTGCTTATGAAAAGCAGAGTCTTTTTTAAAATATCCATGAAAAGTTTTAGGATCATAATATTTGACAAGTTGACCTTTTCCTTTATAATGAGACTTTTCTGCAGAACTAATAAAGCGTTCAAGAAACAATTGAGCATTTAAAATTATTACAGCGTAGTTCCCAAGTAAGAGACACTCTTCATTTATTTCTATTTCTTTTCGAAATTCTTCAATATTTCTTTCAGATACATTCTTGAATTTGTTAGTGTGAACTGCATAAAGACAAAATAAATGTGAATGATTATGATACTCTTGTTGTACAAAGACAGGAGAAGCTATATCTTCGCTATTAATCTCAATATCTCCAATTGTGATTTTTATTTTATTAGGTTGTAACCAAGCATCTACTGCTTCATGCTTGTCTCCTCTATTTTCTTGGTCTTCAATTTGTTTAAAAAATGATAGTCTATTAAGATATAATTTTCCTTTTAAGAAGTCTTCTGCCCATTCTTTTTTCTCAAAAATCTTAACAAAAAAGAGTATTTTGTTTGTCATATTTTTCCTTATTATCGTATAGCTACTTTATTAACTATATTATATAATATTACTTAAGTGAAATTTTCCACTATAATTAGAAAAAATATTTTTAAAGGTCAGAAATGGACAAAACTTCCAACCATATTAGAAACATACTGCATGGCTTTTTTCTCACTATCGGTACTACGATAGCTGAGCCTTCTACTATTTTGCCTCTTATAGTTAACTATTTTGGCGGTAGCTCGATGCTGGTTGGTTTTTTTGCAGCTCTGCTTCGTGGTGGGGCTATTGTGGTTCAACTATTTGCAGCGTTTCAGGCACAGAGTTACTCTCTTATGTTGCCTTACCTTAGACGTGTTTTTATAGCTAGGTTTTTAGCATGGTTTTTTATCGGTGTGGCTATCATTTTATTTGGCGAGAACTCTCCTAACTTGACACTTTTCTCCATAGGTATCGGTCTTTTTATCTTCTCTTTTAGTGCAGGGTTTGGGGCGATTTACTTTAAAGATATTATAGGCAAGATATTTTCTCATAAGTTTCGTGGAAAGACTATGGCTTATAGACAATTTTTCAGTGGGGCAGGTGGACTTCTTAGTGGAGCTTTGGCTGGTTGGATATTGCACACTTTTGATGCACCGTACAGTTATGGATATCTTTTTATTATAAGCTCATTTATCATGGGTTTTGGATATCTATCTTTTGGGACTATTGATGAGCCTGTTAAAGAGGAAGTGAGTAAGAGAGAGAACTCTTTTAAGAAGTTTCTTCATAACTCTTGGGGGATTCTAAAGAGTGACAAAGACTTACAAGTTCAGCTAAAGACTTTTTTTCTAGCCTATGGTTACCTCATAGCTCTTCCGTTTATCATCCTAGATGCACAAGGTAAAATTGACCTAGACGGTGTAGCTATCGGTAGCCTTATCACTACGCAGATGATAGGTGCGATGCTTAGTAACTTTTTATGGGGAAGACTTAGTGGAAAAGGGCTAAACAAACTGACGGCTAACATCTCTATATCTTTGCAGATTATTGCTATTTTGGTAGCGTTTAATGCATCTTCGCTTTATGAGTATATGGCAGTCTTTTTTATGGTTGGAGCTGCACTTGATGGAAACCGCATAGCATCTGGAAACCTTATGCTAGCTCTTGCTCCAGCAGATAAAAGACCTGTATATATAGCACTGCAGATAAATGTTATTTCGTTTGGATTGTTCTTCTCGATAGTTGGGGGAGTTATTCTACACTTCTTTAGTTATGAAGTGCTTTATAGCACTGCGACTGCAATACTAGTTTTATCTCTGTACYTTTCTTTTAAACTAAAAGATTAGTAAGAGATCCTCAGTCAAGCTGAGGATGACATTAGATGCCGTAAAAAGTTTTAAGAAAAGCTCTCTCTTCTTCTGTTTCGATAAATATTTTTACAATAGTTTGATTGTTGTCGCCTAGGATTATAACATCGTTGTCTCTTATTACTAGGTGCTCNTTACCCCACTTTTGATCCAGCTCATCTAAACGGTGAAGAACTTCAGCAGCACTAGGTTTTTCTTTTATACCTGTTTGACTATTTATAATAGCAAGCCCACCGATTCTTTTTTCAAGTTGATAAGGACTATACACTTTAATAGCCTTGTACATTCTCTCTTCTTTATGCTGAGGAGTTGCTCTTTGCATTGATAGTATTCCTAATACTAAAAATCCAAATAGTACTCCAAAAATTAACCCTTTTYTAATGTTCATCTATTGCTCCATGATTTAATATAGTCTTGTGCTTTAATATCTAGCATTTTCATTCTCTCTTTTCCCTTAGGAAGTGTCTTACGTAAATCTTTCATCTCTTTTAAAAACTCACCTATGCTATCTGGAATCAGCTTTTGCAAGTAGATCCTTAGATGCTTTGCCATCGCTGGAGATGCACCAGATGTCGATACGGCGATTGTTAAATCATCTTTTTTAATATAAGATGGAAAGATAAAGTCACAGTAGTCAACTGAGTCTACAGAGTTACACAGACAGTTATACTGTTTTGACTCTGCAAATATCTCTGCTTGAAGAGGGATATCGTCAATCGCTACTATAACAACTGCAAACTCTTTTATGTCACCTTTCTTATAAGCTCTTTGCTCATAAGAGAGGTTGTTATCTTTAATACCCTTAGTCATATCGTCTGAGAGATCAAGTGCGATTACCGTGATGTCTTTTGTAAAATCTAAAAGATGATCAAGCTTTTCGTAAGCAATATAACCACCACCAACTATAAGTATTTTTTTATTGTCTAGTTTTATAAAAGCCGGAAAATAAGCCATGTATCTCTTTTATATTTTTGGCAACATCATAGCATAATCTGCAAAACTACAAACTTGATGTATATCAACTGATATTAATTTAAAATAGATTACAATCTTTTAAGAAAATAATCCACAAAAAAGAATGTAAATATGAAAGACGAAATACTATCTAGAATACAGAAGAAATTTCCTTTAGTTGCAAGACCTTTTCAAGTGATTGCCGAAGAACTGGGTATGAGCGAAGAAGAAGTTTTAGAGATTCTTCAAGAGCAGAAGAAGGGCAATATTATTCGCCAGACATCAGCCATATTTGACACAAAAAGATTGGGTTATAAATCTTCTCTTGTAGCTTTTAGAATTGCTCCYGAAAAGATAAGTGCAGCAGTTAAAATCATCAATGCGCACCCTGGAATCTCTCATAACTACGAAAGAAACCATGAGTTCAACATCTGGTTTACTCTTGGTGTTGCACCTGATTCTAAACTCGGATTAGATAGAACAGTTGAGATTCTTGCAGAGCTTACAGAGGCAGATGACTACATCATGCTTCCGACTCTAAAACTTTTCAAGATAAACGTTAAGTTAAACACAACTGGAAAAGATGAGAAGAAAGAGGAAGTGAAAAAAGTTGTTCATACTGAAATAGATATGACACCACTTCATAACGCAATCGTTCGTAGAGCTCAGTACGACATAGATATGGTAAGTGAACCATTTAAAAAAATCATCGATGAGCTAGATATAGATTATGACAAATTTTTCTCAATCCTTAAAGAACTTCAAGAAGCTGGAATCATGAGAAGATTTGCGTCTATACTTAACCATAGAAAAGCGGGCTTCAATGCAAACGCTATGGTTGTTTGGGATGTAGACGAGACTAATGGTGAAGAGATAGGCGCTACTGCTGCTGCATTTAGTGCTGTAAGTCACTGTTACCTTCGTCCTAAGTATGAAAACTGGCCATATAACCTATTTACTATGGTTCATGGAAAGACTAAAGAAGAGACAAATGGTATAATTGCTGAGATGGCTAGTGAAATTGAAGCTAAATCACATATGCCACTTTACAGCTCAAGAGAGTTTAAGAAGATACGTATTGAATACTTTACTCCGGCTATTGAAGCTTGGGAATCACAACACACTAAAGAGGAAGCATAATGGAATTATTTTTTGAGTTAGAGATTGTATATATAATTATAGGGATTTTTATTCTTGTGGTCACTGCCGTTGTTACAACAAGAGATTTTGTGCCAAAAGTTGCTTTTAAACGAGGYATGATAAGTGTAACTATGTTTCTAGCTACTATGATTTCAATACACTACTTTATGACAACTTCTCGTATGGATGGCGTAAAAGAGATTTTTAATAATGGAGAGACTATTATCTGTGAAAACAAGATGCGTAGAACAATCTCAAGATCAGTACTTCTTTCTATAGAGTTAGGTTGGAGAATTGATGGCGATAGTTTTAAAAATGATGATTATGAGAGAGACTTTCATACATCAAGATGTATCGAATTTGACGGAATAGTACCTAAGTAGATGGTAGCTATATTTAAACGCTACTTTATGGCACTTGTCTTTTTGTCGGTTGTTGTAGTCCTGATGTTACTTGGGACAATGGGTGTTATGAGCTTTGGGGATCAGATGCTTAAAGCTACTGGTGTTGAGACACAGGCTATGCAACCAAGGGGTGAGGATTTAAATAAATGAGTTTGGGTATTATACTAACTATTGGAATAATTTTAAGTGTTGCTTTTCACTTTGTAGGTAYTTATGCCCAAGCAAAAAAGACTGTATGGCTTATGATAGTTATTATGTGGGCTGGTTCTATAAACATCGCAATGAGTGAGATTAAACCTAGTGGATATGAAGATATCAAGAAAATGAAGGGTCAGTTTTCTAACACAGATGCGCTCATAGCAGAAGCTGGTGATGAAGTGTCTGTATATGAGATGTTAAAAATTAAAAAAAGTTACCAAATAAACAACCCTAAAAAATGATAGACAAAATAAGTATCGGTATAGTTGGCTGTGGTTGGCTTGGAAAACCACTTGCCAAAGTGTTGACCGATACTTACAATGTAGAGTGCTACTCTAGAGAGAATACAACTGATGACTCTAGCTTTTGGCAGAGTGATACCATCATCATCGCTATAAATACAAAAGACAACTACCTCCAAACACTTCAAAAAATAGCGACACTTACAGCCTCTACATCAACCATTATACTAATGAGTTCTATATCTGTATATAGAGAGTTTGATACCGTAGTAGACGAGAGTGCAGTTATAATAAAAACAGGACGTCAGAGAGAGGCTGAAGAGTTGATGCAGGGGCTTAGAGATAAGTTAGTCATCTTACGCCTTGGCGGTCTTATGGGTGATGACCGAATCTCTGGTAAGTGGAAGAGCATTTCGATATTTGCTGATGGAGAAGTGAACTACATACATCGTGATGATGTTATAAATATAACTAAAAATATTTTAGAACAAAATATACAAAGTGGCATCTATAACCTAGTAGCACCAAAGCATCCACTTCGCTCAGAAGTGCATAAAAAAAACTCCAAAGCTTTTGGTCTTGAACTTGGTACTTTTGAGGGAAGAACACATCGCGAAGTATCCTCGCAAAAAGTAGTAAAAGAGTTAAACTATACTTTCTTGCATCCAGACCCTTTAGAATTTTGGAGCCAATGAGTTTCATCTAAAGTAAACATGTAATATATACTAAAGTAATAATCTGATAAATTTGGTAAACTAAATTTAAAGAGCGGCTATGAGTATAAGCAATGAGCAATTCTCAAAAGCAAAAGAGATAGCTACAGAGTGGCAAAAGCAGATATCTAAAAGCAGAGTAAAGTCTGAAAAAAAGTTTCATGCTCTTATGTCCCGTATGCTTCAAGACCCGCTAAATAAAATCTTTCTCATAGAACTGCTAGATCAGAGCTTTCGCTCCAATAATCCTCACCGCATCGCAAATCAACTTGAATACCTTTTTGAAAAATATTCTCACACATCATTTWTTAGCGATTTTGAAGAATTACTTGTCTGGCTATTTAGACATGTTGGAATCTATCTTCCAACTATTTCTGTACCGCTTTTTATAAGCTACCTAAGAAATGATATAAGAAGAGTGGTTATCAAGGGTGAAGATGAGTTTCTATCTAAACATCTTAAAAAGAGAAAGATAGAGGGTACTAGAGTAAATATCAACATTATCGGTGAGATGGTTCTTGGTGAAAAAGAGGCAACAAAACGTATAGAGATGTATAAAGAGGCACTTCGTAATCCTGATATAGATTACATCTCTATAAAGATATCTACAATATATTCTCAGATAAATCATTTGGCTTATGAGTGGAGTGTTGAACAGCTTACAACTAGGCTAGAACTTGTATATGATGAGGCTATAAAAAATGGAAATAAGTTTATAAACTTGGATATGGAAGAGTATAAAGATATGCATCTGACTATAGATGTTTTTAAAAAGACTCTATCAAAAGAGAAATACCGCTCTCTTTATGCAGGTATAGTTATCCAGACATATATTCCAGATGCACTTGAACTTGTAAAAGAACTCTCTATTTGGGCAAAAGCAAGAGTAGAACGTGGCGGTGTTCCTATTAAGATAAGAGTAGTAAAGGGTGCAAACCAAGAGATGGAAAATACAGAAGCGAGTTTGCGAGGTTGGTCATGTGTAACTTATGATGAGAAGGCTCAAAGTGATGCGAACTATAAGTTGGTTATAGATTATTTGCTCCAAGCTGATATCGCTCCATACGTTTATACAGGTTTAGCATCTCACAATCTTTTTGACCAAGCTCTTGGGATGTTACTTTCTCGTGAGCGATCACTTGAGCAGTTCTATRGTGCAGAGATGCTAGAGGGTAWGAGTGAAACAGCTTATAGWATGTTAAAAAATGAAAGTTTAAATGTAGTCTTATATGCACCAATAGCAACAGCTAAAACTTTTACAAATGCTATAGCTTATCTTGTTAGAAGATTTGATGAAAATACAGCTGAGCAAAATTTTCTACGTCATAGTTTTGGACTTGAAGTTGACACACCTCAATGGAACAAACTTGTAGAAAGTTATAAAAAGTCTATAGAGATGCTAGATGCAATAGAACTTACGCCATATCGTACTCAAAATAGAGATAGTGAAGAGTTTAAAGATGAGAAAGATGATGAGGTTTATGAGTTTAAAAATGAACCTGATACAGATTTCACACTATCTAGTAACATAAAGTGGGCTGAGAAGATAGCACAAAAATACAAATATTTAGGAGCAAATGGCGGTTACCATGCAAGCTCTGTGATTGGCGGAAAAACTCTGGAGCATGGTGAGGTTGTAGAGGTAATAGATAAATCACAATACCATGAAAGTGTAGTTGTAGGAAGCTATAAAAAAGCAGATGCAGATGATATGAAAACTGCTGTTGAGGTCGCAAAAGAAGATATAGACGGATGGAGACAAGCAAGCATAAACTATAGACAAAAAATCTTGATGAGTGTGGCGAATGAGTTTAAAAAAGATAGAGCTGATTTAATAGGTATTGCGGCAGCTGAGGTTGGAAAAGTTTTTACTGAAACAGATATTGAGATCTCCGAGGCAATAGACTTTTTAAATTTTTATCCATATAGTGTACAAAAATTATCTAAACTCGAAGGTGTTGAACTCTCAGCTAAAGGAGTAGGGCTGGTTGTGAGTCCATGGAACTTTCCTATTGCTATAGCTGTTGGAGGAGTAGCCGCAGCTCTGGCTTGTGGAAATACGGTAATACTAAAACCTGCATCTGCATCTGTACTTTGTGCCCATCTTTTATGTGAGTGTTTTTGGAGAGGTGGAGTCAGTAAAAATACTTTGCAGTTAGTCATAACTGATGGAGACTCTGCGGGAGAGCATCTTATTCCAAACACAGATATTGATTTTGTAATATTTACAGGGGGAGAGTCAACTGCACATGAGATGCTAAAAAGAAGACCAAGTTTGCATCTGAGTGCTGAAACGGGAGGTAAAAATGCAACTATAGTCACAGCTCTTGCAGACAAAGATCAGGCTGTTCAAAATGTAGTTGGGTCTGCTTTTAATAACTCTGGACAAAAATGCTCTGCGACATCTCTGCTCATTTTAGAGAGAGAACTATATGTAGATAAAGAGTTTAGAGCGATGCTCTTAGATGCAACAGAGTCACTTGAAGTAGGTTCGGTTTGGAATTTTAAAAATAAGGTAGGAACACTTAGTTCTAAAGTTAGTGGAAATCTTTCCAAGTCATTAGACTATCTTAGTGAGGAAGAAGAGTGGTTGTTAAAACCTTCTTATGCAGATGACAATAATCCATATATTTTAAAACCCTGCATCAGGTGGGGTACAAAGTCAGGAGGTTTCACTCATCTAAATGAGCTATTTGGACCAGTTCTTAGTGTGATGTGTGCAGATAATCTTTATGAAGCCATAGAACTTGTAAATGAAATAGGATATGGACTTACATCAGCCATAGAGACTCTTGATGAGAGAGAACAAAGAATTTTCAAAGATGGTATAAAAGCCGGTAACCTTTACATAAACCGCGGGACAACCGGTGCGATAGTTACTCGTCAACCTTTTGGTGGAATGGGTAAGTCGGCTATAGGAAGTGGGAAAAAAGCAGGTGGTTTTAATTATGTGGCTCAGTTTATGAATATAACTCATGATATTACACCAATAACCCAAAAAGCAAATCATCCAATTTTACAAAAGATAAAGCAGATTATAAAAGAAGAAGAAGAGTATAAAAACACTCTAGAGAGCGTATATAAGACAGTACAAGGTTTTGCTTACTGGATAGAAAATGAGTTTAACAAAGAACATGACTATACAAATGTTCGCGGTGAGAGTAATATTATAAGATATTTAAGCGTTGAAAATATACTTCTTAGGTTTGAAAATAGTGACTCTCTTTATGAGATGGTCTCATCTATATGTGCAGTTAAGATGAGTGGTGCAAAGTTACAACTCTCCATAGCTGACAATATGCGCTTTGAAGTATCGGAGTGGATTAAAAAACATATTGATCTGCTGATTGAAGATAATGATATTGTGAGTTTTGAGAATCAAGAAAGGCTTATAGAACATATTAAGACCACTAAGCGAGTTAGGTTTTTAAAACCGAGTTCAGTGCAAGAAGCTATATATGAAAAGATTGTAGATGAAGCTCTTCATATCGCATCTGAGCCTTTTATATCACATGGAAGGATAGAGCTTATGCACTACTACATCGAGCAGAGCATCTCTCATAGTTACCATCGTTATGGTAACTTAGGTATTAGAGGTCTTAAGAGATAGATTCATAACCTTTTTTAGTAAGAAGGAGTGTAACACCATCTTCTTTTACTTCTATAAAACCATTATATTTTAGTTCATTCATAGCTTCTGCTAAAGCGTCATTTTGTTTAGAGTCTAGTTTTTTAATAATATTTGTAACAACATCTTCTTTTGTCATAATTTGACCAAGACTTCTGTTTCTTTTAAACCAGCCCATAAACATCTCTTTAACTTCATTTTTAGGAGCTACATCTACTTTTTTATCTTTAGAAGATGATCTTTTTCTGCTACTGTTATTGTTGCTATTATTTTTGTTTTTTGGAGATGGTTTTGCGTTATTGTAGTTTTTCTTAGGAGATGGTTTCATATATTTGCCTTATAGCTGTGTAGTATTTTTAATTTTAGAATTATCTCATAATGAAGCTAAATAACTAGTTACWCCTAGCTAGAGCAGCAAAATCTATCTCTTGWGCTTGTTTGTCYTSRGCAACTTTTTTATCATCTTCGTAACTGCCTGTAGTAAAGATGTACTCACTGCTTTTTAGAGTACACCCTTTCATACCTGGCACACAAGGCTTTTTCACTAGTTTACACTCACCTTTATAATCATGCTGACAAGTCCAACCCATTTAGTTGATATTTCCATTGTTGTCAACTTTTAGAAGATATAGATCTTTACTGTTGTTCTTTTTAGATGTTATATATCCTGTAATAATGAAACCATCTTTTACTTTTGCTATAGCATTTCCTTCATCATCTCTGTCTCCTCCATAGTGTCTATGCCAAACAATATTTCCATTTTTGTCGATTTTTAGCAGATAAACATCACTGTTATAACTTTTAGTATCTTTAGTGTAACCTGTGATTACATAGCCATCCTCTGTCTCTACTATACCTCTACCTTCTTCATGTTCTTTTGATCCGTAATGGTATTGCCATACTTTGTTTCCATCTTTGTCCATCTTTACAACAAATACATCTTTTTGGTTTCTRTGATCACTATCTGTAGTMCCAACTRTRATATATCCACCRTCTTTWGTYWGRATRATTTGGTTTGCAACTTCATCGTAACTCCATCCAAAAGCATTATGCCAAACTCTGTCACCATCTTTGTTGATTTTTACAACATAAGAGTCTTTAGCACCGTTGCCCCATGTATCAGTCTCTCCTGCCATAACATAACCATCKCTGACAGAGATGATAGAGTTCGATTTTTCTTCGCCATTTCCATATCGCTTGATACCGTTTCTTTGTCCATCTGTATTAATCGCATTTAGATAGAAGTTAACCTCTGCATCAAAAAACTTTACATGATCTTCATGACCAGCAATAAGTAAGTTGTCTTCACTAATCTTTACCATGTCTTTAGCTACATAATAGTCATCTTTGTCTGAGTAATAACCTTTTTGCCATATTAGCTTACCAGTTTTAGAGATTTTTGCTAGATATATATTTTCGACTCTATTCCCGAAACTGCTAGTTGTTCCAGTTAACATGAAACCATCTTGTACAGGTACTACAGCATTTGCCTCGTCAGTACTTCCTCCTCCATAAGCTCCACTCCAAATTTTGTTACCGAAGTTATCTACTTTAACAACGTAGACATCCTTCTGTCCTTTACCAAAACTCTCAGTACTTCCAACTAGTAATATGCCATCTTCGAGAGGTAAAATAGCATTTCCTACTTCACTGTATCTACCGCCATAGCTTAGCTCAAAGGTTGACTTTTTATTCGCTCTAGAATCAAGAGCTTTCAGAGATTTTTCATCTGAGAAACCATTTATACTTACTCCGTTTTGAGTATATGTGAGCTTACACCATCTAGCGTCATCTCTAGTGYTAAAACAGCGTGATGTCTCTATCTTGCCTTTGTCTACAGAGACTGTGGCTACGATATTTGACTGAGGGTCTTTGTCAGCGTATATTTGAAGAAATGTTCCTTCATTTGTTTCAATAACTGATGAAAATAGGGTAGATGCAAACAGCAATACTAATAGGGTAAATTTCATGCTAAACTCCAGAGTTTAAATAATAATATGTTATATGATACTCTAAAATTCTATAAAGATATTTGATAATTAATGTTATTAGATATTTCTTTTGTGATGTGTTTAGATTTGACAAGATTAATCATTTCATATTCTATGTTATGCTTTCGCAATTTATAAAAATTGTAATCATTAAGGAAGAAAATGAAAATATTTTTTCTACTCGCGGCATCTCTTCTCTTTAGTACAGCTATGTATGCACATGGCATCTCTGAGGCAGATATACRGGCGATGATAGATGGCGGAAATCTTCGTTATATTTGGTTGGGTGCAACCCATATGTTAACTGGATATGACCACTTACTATTTCTATTTGGAGTTGTATTTTTTCTAACTACGACAAAGGACATAGTAAAGTTTGTGACTATATTTACTATAGGTCACAGTATTACTCTTATATTTGCTACTTTTATGAGTATAAACGCAAACTATTATTTGATAGATGCTGTTATAGCTATTAGTGTTATTTACAAGGCATTTGATAATAACAAAGGTTTTCAAAGCTATCTTGGTGTAAAGTCTCCTAACTTATTAGTTATGGTTTTGATTTTTGGACTAATACACGGTTTTGGACTTTCAACTAGGCTGCAACAGTTACCACTTGGTGAACAAAACTGGGATATGTTACTTAGAATTATCTCATTTAACGTAGGTGTTGAGTTGGGGCAGATTATTGCTTTAGTCTTTATGCTTATTATACTTACTCAGTGGAGAAAAAGAGAGTCGTTTTTAAGACTAAGCAAAGTTGCTAACCATGTATTGATGTTCGCAGGTTTTATGCTTTTACTTATGCAGTTGCACGGATATCTTCATACAACAAACGAAGAGGAATTTGGATTTAACAAGGATGCTCACCAGCATATTCATATGGATATGGAAGCTAAACAAAAAGAGTATATATACGACTCATTATAAAAGGATAAAAATGAACATATTAATAAAAACAACACTTGTAACAGCGCTCGTAGCATCTACATCACTATTTGCAGGTTCAGGACACTCACATGGGGAACACGGACACTCTCACTCTCATGAGCAAAAAGCAGTTAGTGAAGATAATATAAAAGAGATAGCAATAGAGAAAGTTAATAGTCTGGTTAGACAGAATAAAATAGCTAAGAGCTGGCTGAATAGTCCTGTAGAAAGAATAGAAATATCTAAGGTCAACTATAAAAAAGATTTGGTAGTCAGTTTTAAAAATGCTAAGATAAAAGAGAAAAGCAGACAAACATTATATGTATTTATAAGCAAAAGCGGTATGATAAAAGGTGCTAACTACACTGGTAAATAACTACAAAATCAGTCTACAAGGAAAAATATGGCTGCAAAGGCAACTATCTATAAAGCCTCACTAAATATAGCCAATATGGATAAACACTATTACGCTGAGCATAACTTTACACTGGCAAAGCATCCATCAGAAAACAGCTATCGTTTGATGGTTCGCTTAGTTGCTTTTGTATTAAATGCAAATGACGACTTGGTGTTTTGTAAAGGTATCTCCCAAGATGATGAGCCTGACTTATGGCAAAAAGCTCTTGATGGCGATATAAAACTTTGGATAGACCTCGGTCAGCCGGATGAGAAGCGCATCAAAAAAGCGTGTGGAAGATCTGAAAAGGTAATTATCTATACTTACCAAGAAGGAAGTGCATCTGCATGGTGGAAACAGACAGCCAAAGTTCTTAAACGTTTTAAAAATCTATCTGTAGTGAAGCTAAATATAGATGGAGATTTAGAGGGCCTTGCAAAAAGAGCAATGGCGTTGCAGTGTAATATAAGTGATGGTGAGTTAACACTTTTAGATGATGTGAATAGTGTTGCTATTACTGAAAATAGATGGAAAGAGATTTAGTCTAAAAAGTTTATTCTGTTTCGTCCACTATTTTTTGAAATGTATAGAGCTTGATCGGCTCTTTGAAGGATAGAGTTTATATCATCACTCTCTTTGTTTAGTGTAATACCGATGCTTACAGTCTTCTTACCAACAGTTTTAAAGTTATGCTCCTCTACTTTTTTGCGTATATGTTCAGCTAGAATCATTAAGCCATCTTTTTCTATTTCTAAAGAGATGATTATAAACTCTTCTCCACCCCATCTTATCATTGTGTCGGATGAGCGGATATATCTTTTAAAAATATTTGTAAACTCTATGAGAACATCATCTCCTACTAAATGACCATATGTGTCGTTAACATCTTTAAAAAAATCAATATCTAGCATCATAAGTCCAAAGGTTCGTTTGTATCTCTTGGACTTTTCTAACTCGTCTTTAACTACTTTATCAAACATTACACGGCTATAAAGCCCAGTTAGTGTATCGGTAATAGCGATCTTTTCAAGTTCTTCTTTTTTTAAAAAAATTGTTTTTTGCGATGACTCTAAAAGATATCCACTTAAAATACCAAAAGAGAGAGCAGCAATCATCCAAAAACTGTGCATTACAAATGCTTCTGTACTTATTGGGTATATCAGAWAAGTACTAATTATTGCACTGATGAATATAAGTATTCCACTAAGAAGAGCATGAATAAATTTTAAAGCAGATGCTGTAAAAACCCAAAATATAATGAGGTATAACTCAGTCTGATAAGTTGTATATCCATCAAATTCCGCGACAATGACCATATTGCCAATAGCCGCTACTATAGGGGCAATTATGAGTAAAAAAGTCATCAAGAAGTAATGTATTTTAAAGTATGCCAGTATAGCTATAGATATAAGAAAAGATGGAACTAAGTAAAAATGTACAAAAGTTGTTAGCGGTAAAATATCAACAGGAACAAAAGATCTGTTAACGTATGAAAAGATTATATATAGAGCAGCTGTTAAGATAGTAACAGCATATATATGTTTAAGTCGTGATGGTCTTCTCCACTCATTGAAACGTTCTTGCACCTGTGAGTCTTTAAAAGCAAAGGGATTTGTAGACATTTCTTCCTCCTTTAATTATAAATATTTTGAATACTATAGCATTATGCATTCCATAGTTATATTTTGTTTGTAACAGGAAACGTTATAAGAAATATTTATGATTACTTGTGATAAAATCATCACATTAAATCACAAGGACTATATATGAAGTTTAACTTGAACTCTTTTTTACTTGCAACATCAACGGCATTAGATCATGCTGAAGAGGAGATTATGCATATTACAACACACCATAGTAAGCGATGTGCATATATCTCTCTACGAATCGGTATAGAACTAGGTTTAAGTCGCGAAGAGTGCTTTGACTTATGTTCCCTTGCGCTCATGCATGACAATGGCATCACGCAAGCTTTTTATGATCAAAATTGCTTAGCCGCAGGAGAAAAGAAGAGTCTTGAAATACTTGAAAAACTAGTAGATCATTGTAAAATAGGCGAACAAAATATTAGACAGTTTCCATTTATAACATCACCAAAAAATATAATTTTGCATCATCATGAGTATTTAGATGGTAGTGGACTCTATGGTTTAAAAGGTCAAAATATTCCTATTATGTCACAGATAATCTGTTTTGCAGATGATATTGATATGAAATTCGACCTGCTAGATTCAAGCGTTAGTGCACTAAATGGTATTCAGACATTCGCTAAAGCCAACAGAGGTAACTTATATTATAAAGAGATTGTAGATGTCTTTATAAAGCTTAGCAGTAAGATATCTTTTTGGCGTGATCTGAATGATGAAAATATTTTAAGTTCTGTGGAGAACTATCTTCCTGTTATAGATTTAAATATAGAACTAAAAGACCTGCTTAGCATCTCATCGGTCTTCTCAAGTATAATAGATGCTAAATCTAAATTTACTGCACAGCATTCAAATGATCTAATGTCAAAAGCTGCAAAAGTTACTGAGTATTTTGGATGGGATGAGAAAAAGAGTGTATTTTTTCAAGTAGCTGCAAACCTTCATGATAYAGGAAAACTTAGTACACCAAGAATTATCTTAGAAAAAACTGGTCCTTTGACTAAAGATGAGTTTATAAAAATAAAGGAACATGCCTACCTAACTCATATGATTTTAAAATCAATTGACGGATTTGAGCAGATACATGAGTGGGCTTCTGCGCATCATGAGAGAAACGATGGAAGTGGGTATCCATTTGGTATGAAAGCAAAAGAGCTTAGTTTTGAGTCAAAGATACTTGCGGCTTTAGATATGTACCAAGCTCTTATAGAGACCAGACCATACAGAAAAGCACTCCCTCATGATGAAGCCATTGAGTTGCTTTATGATCAAGTTCCTAAGAACTTGTTTGAAGAAGATATAGTTGATCTGATAGCTGCTATATTTGAAGAAGAGGTTTTAGTTCAGGTTTATAATTTTTAAAACACCATCTTCATCYTCTTCAAGTTGGAAGATTTTTTTATTCATACTGTCATTTGTGTTTAGTTCTATCTCCCTCTCAGGGTTATCTAATCTATATATAATATGGTTGTAACCTCTAAGTGCTTCACTTAGCATGATTTTTGCATCAAAGATATTTGGACCGCTACTGATTAGTTTCTCTTTTAGTTTATTGTACTGCTCTTTCTTGTATTCAACTTTTTCTTTTTGTTTTTTATAATGAACTCTTAAAATCTTACACTGTTTAAACTTCTGAATAAGAGCCGGAGATACTTCTATCCCTTGGTTCTTACTTTTTATAATAGCAGTTTTAATTTTTTCACATGGTTCCAAAGAGTTTTTGACTTTTATAGTAATATCTTTAAATGCTTTAATTAGAGTTTTGAGTTCATCCTCTATTTTTCGTAAGTATGCTTTATCATCATCTTTATTTTTGTTAAAACCACTATCAACAGAAGGATCAAGGATAAAGCTATTCTCTTCTCCTCGAATTCTCTCGATTTGAATATATCCAGATGCTTCCATGATAACATGTGAGCCTAGCATCTCTATTTCAATAGTCTTAGCCTTGATTTTCCCACGTACGGCATTTTTAATTATTGCAATATCTGCTATAACTTCACCACCCTCAAGAGTCTCAATTATAACTTTACGAGCTACAACTTTACCTTTATGAAGTCCTATATTCGCATTAACACACTTGATAAACGATTCGTCATGAGTTTGACCRTCKATAAAAATGTCACGTGCTTCTATTTCGGTATTTGGTCCTATACTACCTTTAATTGTAAGTTTTTGCACCTTAACACGCATACCTTCTTCTATAGCATCTTCTAAGGGATCATCTTTTACTACATTTATGGATATTTCAGAATCCAGATCAGAGTTGATAGTCCCTGTAGTTTTAAAAGATATCTCATCAACACTGATGCTGTTTGAGACATCATATTGGTTTCCTCTTTTAACTAGATAACCACTTTTTGTAGATAGGTACTTGATGTTTTCAAAACTATCTTGAACTTCGATGCCATCTTCAACAGTAAAGGTAGGTTTAGCATCTATATTTACAACCTCGACTTCTATAATCTTCCCTCTACAGTTTCTACCATGTTCTCCCTGCTGAGGTTTTATAAACTCAAAAAGCTGTTCACCGGCAATACAACTTAGTAAGAAGCCTCTGTTTGCATAGTCTACTTTACCTTCACTGTCCTCAGATCCTACATCGTTGTTCTCTTCTATGGTCATAGATATATCAGAGTTTACAGACTCTATAGCATCTATGCCTTCTGAGACAAGTATCTTTTTATCTTCTTTAAATGTTATTGTTTTTATTTGCTCTATAACATCAACGAGACCCTTGATACTATCTTGATAATCAGTGTCAAAAAGATAGAGCATAATGTTTGATCTTAGTTTTTGTTCTGTTATATAGTCTAGAAAATCTTCATATAGGTCATCATAATAGTTTAGTTTTGCACCTTTTTTGATAACGAAATAAGCCAGAGTATCATTCTCTTCAAATTCTATGGCACTTATCATTTTTTCAAAAGGATAGCCTTTGTAGTAGGGCTTTACTTCTATGTCATACTGTTGCTCAAAATCGATACTGTTATCTCGCAGGGAGTCTTCTTCTGAATATCTGTTTAGTTCGTAGGTAGGTATCTCTACAAGATTTTTATTTGCATCTTTGTAAAAGGTTTCAACACCGTTTATATCTATGTAAAGTCTTGAAATAGGTATAGAGTTTTGAGCTGCAATACGCAGCAGTTCTCTAGGAACATTATTTGTAACTATATCTACGGTTTTTGTCATATTTTAACTCTTTCATTTAAAAAAATTATCATTAAAAATATAAAATTACATTTCATTATACATATAATCGACTAAATAAAAGATTTTTATAGGATATTGCTTTAGAATTCACTCATATAGACTTTTATTTTAGAAATTTTTTTGATAAGATATAATTAGAATAAATAATATTTTAAAAGGTATATCATGACTAGTGATGACAGGATAGATATCCACAAAGACTTATCTGGTAGCTTAAGGTCTAATTTAGATGTTCATCTGAAAAAAATTATAGCACTTTTTAAACTTATCGTATGTAAGCATAAAATAGATGATTTAGAGAAGATGTTATATCTACATTCATATGAAAACTGTGAAATTACACATATGTTAAATGCAATTTTAGACTCAAGAGTAAAAAATATAGATGACAAAAAAGAGAAAATTTTAGAGTTTGAAGAACTACATAAACATTTGCATAAACTACAAGAAAGAGTCTTAGTAGAGTATAAAAATAATGACATTGTAGATGACAATACGTATGAAGACTTTGCTGTAATAGAGTTTCAGTTTATCCAGAAGTTAACAGGTTTAGTAATAGAGAGTGAAAACTATGAGAAAAATTTTGATGGTCTGACAAATATATTTAATAGAAAATACTTTTTTGAGAAAGTTGAATATGACTTTTCTAAATCTAGACGAACAAGAACTGACTTTACTATTGTTATGGCAGATATTGACTATTTTAAACAGATAAACGATCAGTATGGTCACCAAGTCGGAGATGAAGTTTTAGTAGAGATAAGTAAAATTTTTGTAGAACATATCAGAGCTTACGATATTGTTGCGAGATATGGTGGTGAAGAGTTTGTCTTTTTTATGTACTCAGATGCAAGAGAGACAATTACTATATTTAAAAGAATAGAGAAGCTTCTTCAAGAAGAGCTTATAGAGGTGAATCATCATAAAATAGATCTAAAATGTTCTTTTGGTATAGCACAAGACAGAGATAATATGAGCATCTATGAACTAGTCTCTTTAGCTGATAAGGCACTCTATGATGCTAAGAAAAAAGGTAGAAATCAGATAGTAGTTGTCTAAATTAGCTATTTTTACATATAATAAGCTTTTATTTTAAATATAGGAATATTATATGTCTTATTTGCAACCTAGTGAGTTTGTAACAAAGATGGTTGACTCAGGCGAGTCTAAAGTCTTTATGTCGACCAAAGATACTATTATACGAGCCTTTATGGCTGGTGCAATACTTGGTCTTGCCGCCGCCTTTGCCATTACTGTCTCAATGCAAACTGGTTCACCATTAGCTGGTGCGATGCTCTTTCCTGTCGGATTTATTATGCTTTATCTTATGGGCTTTGATCTTCTCACGGGAGTATTTGTTCTAGTTCCGTTAGCCCTTTTAGATAAGAGACCTGGAGTAACTGTAAAGCAAGTTCTTAGAAACTGGGGTCTGGTCTTTATTGGTAACTTTGCTGGTGCACTTATTGTTGCATTTATGATGTCATTTATTCTTACTTACGGTTACTCTGTAGAAGCTGGTGTTGTTGGAGATAAGATAGCGTCTATAGGAGAGACCAGAACTTTAGGTTATAAAGAGCATGGAATATTAGGTTGGATGACTATCTTCATTCGTGGTATGTTATGTAACTGGATGGTTTCTATGGGTGTAGTAGGTGCAATGGTCTCTACGACAGTCAGTGGTAAAGCTATCGCTATGTGGATGCCGATTATGCTGTTCTTCTACATGGGTTTTGAGCATTCGATTGTAAATATGTTTTTATTTCCTTTTTCTATGATCCTTGGTGGTGATTTTACTATCATGGATTATCTGCTTTGGAATGAGATACCGACGGTTCTTGGGAACTTAATAGGTGGTCTTACATTTACTGGACTAACTCTTTATTCAACACATATTAAAACTGGACCAAAAAGAGATTTGAAATAGAGTTATATAAGGTTATTATATTATAATTATTAACTTAAATTATTTAAAGGATAGATTTTATGAAAAATATTTTTATA
>NVRL01000023.1 GCA_002732645.1 Sulfurimonas sp.
CGACCTAGGTGAAATGGCAATTGTTCATAATGGAAACCTTACTAATGCAGAAGAAGTTCGTAATGGGCTCATTGGACAAGGTGCAATTTTTCAAACATTTATGGACACAGAGAATCTTATCCACCTTATCGCTAAGAGTGAAAAAGATAAACTCGTAGATAGAATCATAGATGCAGCGCACAAAATAAAAGGTGCATTTTCACTTGTATTTTTAAGTAGAACAAAAATGTTTGCTATGCGTGATMGWTTYGGYWTTMGRCCTNTTRGNTTTRGGTNNANWRCYWRAYGGCKSYTACRTTNKTWGNWTCTGARACYTGTGCRYTYGACMTTRTMGGYGCTGARTTTRTYMGWGAKRTYRAGMMTGGTGAANNNSTKSTRATMWYYRMAGATGSCNNANWKSCWWCWWRYWTMMMKKTYKKTGAMSYRAMKSCAMRMCMCTGTATTTTTGAATATGTTTATTTTGCTCGTCCTGATTCAATGGTTTTCGGTCAATCAGTATATCAAACAAGAAAAGCAATGGGTAAAGAACTTGCACATATAAAACCTATTGAAGCCGATATAGTTATCCCGGTCCCAGATGGTGGTGTTCCAGCAGCTATCGGTTATGCTCAAGAGAGTGGTATCCCTTACGAGATGGGTATTATGAGAAATCACTACATTGGTCGTACATTTATTGAACCCACTCAAGAGATGCGTGATTTAAAAGTAAAGATGAAACTCTCACCAATGACAGATGTTATCAAAGGTAAAATAGTTATTGTTGTAGATGATTCAATTGTTCGTGGTACAACTTCAAGAAGAATTATTAGAATGTTAAAAGAAGCAGGAGCTAGTGAAGTTCATATGCGTGTGTCTTCTCCTCCTACTACTGATCCCTGTTTTTATGGTGTAGATACACCTGACAAAGAAAACTTAATCGCTGCAAACATGTCAATTGATGAAATCTGTAAATATATAGAAGCGGACTCTTTAGCTTACCTAGATGAGGCTGCACTTCTTAGAAGTGTAAATACAAAAGAAGACAACTACTGTACTGCTTGTTTTACAGGTAAGTATATAGTTTAATGCAGCAAATTTATACTTTTGGCAACTACTTAAAATCCAAGTTTGATTGCAAAGTTTACAAAGTCGGCATAAATATATCTGGTTTTACTTGTCCCAATATAGATGGTACAGTCGCTAAAGGCGGTTGTACATTTTGTGAAAATGACTCTTTTAGTGCAAGCACAGGTGAGACTCAAGAGCTAAAAGGCTTCCATTTAAACCTTGACTCAAAATCAAACCCAAACCTTCAACTTCAACTTGACCAACTAGAGATTCAGTTTAATGCCATAAGTAAAAGACAGCGTGAAGAATATAGCGCAGAAAAATTTTTAGTCTACTTCCAATCTTTTACAAATACTTACGCTCCATTTGAAACACTAAAAGCTCTCTATGACAAAGCACTCTCATTTGACAATGTAGTTGGACTAAGCATTGGTACACGTTCAGACTCTATTACAGATGAGACTCTAGACTACTTAGCTCTTCTTAACAAAGACAAAGAGATATGGATAGAGTTTGGCATCCAATCAGTTTATGATGAAACTCTAGATAAGATCAAWSRTGRWCAMWSTAKTSWTAATGTAAAAGAGTGGATTTTAAAGTCTAAAGAAAAAGGTCTTAACGTTTGCGGGCATCTGATATTTGGTCTACCTGATGAGAGCCAAGAGATGATGTTGGAGACTTCTAAACAAGCATATGAATGGGGAATAGACTCAGTTAAATATCATCCTCTCTATGTAGTTAAAAAAACTGCTCTAGGAAATGATTTCGTAAAAGGAAAATTCACTCCCATTTGTGAAGATGAGTATCTCGATGTTCTTGTAAAATCTATTCAGATGAAACCTAAAGATGTATCTGTTCAAAGAGTTACCGCTGGTATAAATGATTCTTCTCTGCTGTCACCAGATTGGTGTAGAAATAAAAACACACAGATTAAGAATATAAATAAAGCACTAAAGCCACTAGGACTTAAGTACTAATGAAAAACTTCTCTCTTAGTGCCCAGTTATTTTTACAAACTCTGCGACACTTCTAAAGTATGGTGGCCATCCGAAGTAGACTCTAAAAGCTTTAGCTTCTCCAGGTTTTAAGTTAGTAGCTACTACAAACTCCTTTTCGATAGTTTGAGGCTTATACAAAATATCTGCACCACCACTAAAAAAGTCCATGAAACCACTTGGTTTATAAAAGTTACCACCTTTAACATTTCCTGTTGCGTGACCTTTATTTACAAGTTTNATTTCTATAGTAACCCTGCCGATCTCATGATTACCTTCATTTTTCACTATACCCGTATATACAATTTTCTCAATTGATAGAAGTCTTTTATTTTTTAACTTATATATTTTTGGGATTTTTGTATATTTATCAACAACAACTATTGAAAAACCTGCTAATAAGGCACTAATCAATGAAACTGATATAAACATAGGAAAGATGAGTTTTTTATTTGTCTGTTTAAAAGAAGAAATTACACCACCGACAAATATAAAAAGAATTACTCCAAGTACAATGAAATGCCAGTAATTAAAAAGGGTTGTCATTTGCATTTTGCTCCAATTGAGACGTTAAAATCTTTTGAGTATGTAAAAGGTTCAATAATTATTTTGAACTCTCTTGTTTCACCAACTGCTATATCTTGTTCTATTATCGACATTTTTGCAAATGGTTTAAATGAATATATGTAGTTTTTCAACTCATTTTTACTTACCTTGAGTGTGCTAGCTGTTATTTTACAACTCTTAAAAAAATGTTGTGATTCATTTGTAATTTTGCCCTTTACTACAACAGCTTGTGTAAAATTCAACTTTTTTTGACTACTGAGTTCTATAGTGTTCTTAAATATAAGATCATGCATCTTTACATAACCAACCGTTGGACCTACGAGAAGAATGATAAACGATAAAAATATAAGGATAATTGCAAGTACGATTTTTTTTCTAAGTAAAATTCCTAAAATTATAAAGAGTATAAAAAGCATAAATACACTGCTAAAAAGAATATAATCATATGTGATCAATTCATTTAAAAAGGCAGTTATTTTTGCTTTCATATATAGGTATTCCTATTTTTCTCTTGAATTTTTCTCAGCTATTCCACTCATATCAAATCTACGAGCAAGTTCTTGTTTAATGCGATCAGGAGATATATTTTTTACAGCAAGAGCTACAAGCATATGATAAGTAAGATCAGCAGCTTCATATATCATCTCATGCTCATCATTATCTTTATATGCAAAACTAAACTCACCGGCTTCTTCTACAACTTTTTTCAAAATTGTGTTATCACCTTTAGAAATAAGTTTTGCTGTCCATGAAGACTCAGGGTCTGCATTTTTACGTTCTTGAATTGTATGATAAAGAGTATCTATAACTCCATATAAAGCTTCTGAACTTACTTCTACTTCAGAATTTGCCTCACCTGATTCTAATTCCCTAAAGAAACATGAACGACGTCCGGTATGGCAAGCAACACCCTCTTGAGTAACTTTTATAAGAAGAGTGTCATTATCACAGTCGATATTAAAAGAGTGTATTTTTTGTATATGTCCACTACTCTCACCCTTTTTCCAAATGCGTTGTTTACTTCTTGAAAAGTAGTGAGCTATCTTTGTAGATAGTGAAAGTTCTAAAGCTTCTCTATTCATATAAGCCATCATTAGAACTTCATTGTTTGCATTGTCTTGAACTATTACCGGCAGAAGATCGCTCTTTTGCCAGTCTACTCTATTTAATACTTCTTGCATAGTCTCTTAGTTAGCCGTAGTTCTTTTTCTAGTCTCTTTTGTATCAACCCAGATATTTGGAGTTGAGCCACCAGGTGTTAAGAATATTTTAGCATCTCTGTTTACTTGAAGTGCTTCATTGAACTTACCTTGAACTTTTAACTGTTCTAATTGAAGAAGTTTGGTTGTTAATGATTTTGAAATCAGTATATTTGCTTTTGCTTTTGCATCTGCTKSWWTYKTYRCMGCWTSYGCNTMTANNTTGNNCTKCWWTTYTCTNWSYWTYGASMSRTRCNNYTTCTKCCNMTGMAKSNCNTTTAMGTKCWKCNTYGTTNWAGCMYKTTGMRCRTMYNGCTCTGCTTTTTGAACTTCTTGCTTAGCAACTTGAACACGCTCGATTTGCTCTCTTACTTTTDGMGSTAGACCAATTTCACGAAGTTGAACTGACTGAAGATCAGCCGGTGAATTTTTTAAACCAGTAACACTCTTTCTTACACCCTTATCAATCTCTTCAGCTATCTGATTTCTAAGTTGTGGAAGAGATTCTGCATCATACTTACCGACAACATTACGAACAACATCTCTTACAACAGGGTTGATAATTTTATCTTCCCAAGAAAATCCCCAGTTTGAAATAGTCTGCGCTGCAAACTGAGAGTTAAGTCTGTACTGAACTGTTAGCTCAATAGAAACAGGAAGACCACGCTTATCAAGAACTGTAATAGCAGGTTTTGACCCTATACCAGAGTCTATTCCACCACCAGCTTCGATGCGAGATGCATAGTTAATAATACGAACTTTTGTATCAACTACGTAAACTTTTTGAATCACAGGAATGATGAAGTGAAGACCAGGTAAAAGTGCCTGATCTTGGTACTTACCATTTGTACTTAAAATACCACGTTCACCCTCTTGGATAATTGTAAACGGTTTTGCTAAAATCAGCATAACTACAATAGCTACAATAAAGTAAACTATTCCGGCTTTACCACCGCCAAAATTTAAATCAATCTTTGGCATCTGTGGACCACCGCCACCTCCGCCTGAACCGCCTGTAGATTTTTTTCCAAATCCGCCTTCACTTTTCTTCTTGTTAAAATAATCATTCATATCTGATGCCATTAAAATTCCTTTGTTTTTATTATTCATTTTTAATCTATATACGTTAAATAGTGCTCGTACTTCGCATTTCTACCAAATACGATATCGAAATAAGTTGACTGAATCTTTTCAGTCATCTCACCACGAGAACCACAACCAATTTCTCTAGCATCTACCATTGCAACTGGAGTAATCTCAGCAGCTGTTCCAGTTAAGAATGCCTCATCTGCAACATATACTTCTTCTCTTGTTATACGACGACGAGTAACTTTGATGCCAAAGTCTTCTGCCATTTCTATAACCATTTTTTGAGTTATAGATGCTAAAGAGTTATCATTTGGAGGGGTAATCAACTCTCCATTTTTAATCATGAAAAAACATGCACCGCTTGCTTCTGCTACATAACCTTGATCATCTAAAAGAAGTGCTTCATCATAACCACAGTCAATAGCTTCATACTTAGCCATTTGAGAGTTTAAGTAGTTAGCAGCGGCCTTTGCTTTACCCATATTTGAAGTATTAGCCGGTCTGGTCATAGAAGCAATTTTGAGCTTAATACCTTTTTCTAGACCCTCTTCACCAAGGTAAGCACCCCATTCCCATGCAGACATTACCGTCTCTACAGGAGCATCTTTATGATAAACACCCATTACACCGTAACCTAAAAATGCAAAAGGTCTAATGTAAACATTATCACCTGTAAACTCATTTTTTCGCACTAATTCAATCTGTGCTTTATTCATCTCCTCAACCGAATAAGGTATGTCGATAAGAGTCATTTTAGCAGACTCTTTTAATCTTTGAGTATGCTCATTTAGGCGAAAAATAGCATAGCCTTTTTCAGTTTTATAAGCTTTTGTACCTTCTATTACACCATTTCCATAATGCAATGTGTGTGAGAGCACATGTATCTTGGCATCGTCCCAAGCTACAAACTTTCCATTCATCCAAATATATTTGGCTGCGTCCATTAATTCTCCCATATTTATCACTTTTTAATTCCTGATATTCTATCCAAAATGCTGTTTATTATATATTAAGAGTCAGATATAAGTGCTTTTAAGTATTYTWAATTATAATATCAATTATAATTATTTTCAATAAAAAGGGAAGTTTTGTCAGCTATAGAAAACAAAGCATTTGAGGACATTCTCGAAGCTAGAGAATCAATCATTTCAACAGAAGAAGCAGAAGAGTTAGCTGCTCAAGAAAAAATCTTACAACTTAACAAAGAAATAACAGAAAAAGAGGCTTTAATAGAGTCTAATAAAGTAGAAAAACAAGCTATTGAGGAGAAGATCTCTTCAACTCATGAATATACTAGATATGAAGATGTAGATAAAGATCAACTTCAACGTGATCTTGAAGAGATAAAAGCTAGTCTTGGTCCTGTTGGGGAAGAGGATTATCAGCATCTGCTAAAACTAGAGAGATGGGGAAGAGGGGCGACACTAAGTGGTTTCTTCTTAATATACTTGGTTGGAGCACTAGAGATATCAATAGGACTAAGTACATTTGGTTTCTGGACTCTTGCTATTATTGCAGCTGTTTTACTAGGAGTAGGCAATGTAGCGAGATGGGCGAATGTTACTCACCCTATTTTACACGGTGCCTATGACAAAGTTCCAAATATTCCCAAACAATATACAAAAGCGGGATATGCTAGAGGAAACAATAGATACATTCATTGGTTAGATTGGATAAAACCTGAGGCTTGGGAGTATGAGCATAACATCATGCACCACTATCATTTAGGTGAAGATGATGATCCGGATAATGTTGAGAAAAATCTTCAATGGTTAATCCAGTCAAAAGTACCAATGTGGTTAAGAAGAGTAATTGTATATATATTTGCAGCAATTTNGAAACCGATTTATTATGCTCCAAATACACTAAGAATACTGGAAAACAAAGAGCGCAGAAAAAAAAGACAGCCGGAGATTACAGACTACCAAATTTCTCCATTTTCAGAAAATGGAGAAGAGTTGTGGAAAAACTACTATCTTCCATATGCTCTTGTTAGGTTTGTTCTACTTCCACTTCTCTTTTTACCACTTGGTACAAGTGCAGTTTTTAGTGCTTTCATTATCCTTTTAATGGCTGAAGCTTATGCAAACCTTCACTCATTTTTAGTAATAGTTCCAAACCATTCTGCAGGTGATATTTACCAGTTTAGTGAGCCTCATAAATCACAGGGTGAATTTTATCTGAGACAGATTATGGGTAGTGTAAACTATAACACCGGTTCAGATCTCAATGACTTTGCACATGGTTTTTTAAACTACCAAATAGAGCATCATCTTTTTCCAAATACACCTCAAAGTTTTCAACAAAAGATGCAACCTCTTGTAAAAGAAGTTTGTAAAAAACACAACATAGAGTATAGACAAGAGAGTGTGTGGAAAAGAATCACAATGACTATTGATCTTATGGTTGGAAAGACTAAAGTTCTTAGAGTAGATGGAATTTAATCTTTAGTAAAAAAGTTATAAGCGTCTTTACCATTTGTCTTTGCCTTATACATAGCAATATCTGCATAGTGAAGTAATACTTCGCTATCTTTGGAGTCATATGGAGATATAGAGATGCCTATACTGGTAGTAACATGATACTTGTTGTCATTGATAGTTATTGCTTCTCTTAATTTATCTAATATTTTTTGTGCTACTTTAGCAGCTTCCTCAGCACTATGAATATTTTCTAATAGTATTGTAAACTCATCTCCGCCAAACCTAGAGAGAGTGTCCCCTTTACGAATAAGACCTTTTAATCTATGTGCAACCTCTATCAGAACTTTATCACCAGTTGCATGCCCTTTTTCATCATTTATGACTTTAAAGTGGTCTAAGTCTATAAATAAGACTGCGTGAACATTAATATTTGATTCTCTCTGTTTTAGGAGTTGAGATAAGCGTTCTAAAAATAGTGTCCTATTTGCTAAACCTGTCAATGCGTCATGACTCGCATATATCTTAAGTTGCTCTTCATGCTCTTTTCTTTCATTGATATCATGAGCAATTCCTAAAATACCTATGAGATTACTTTCATCATCATACATAGGTAACTTTGTAGTTTCAAAAATACCCTCATATGAACCATCCGCAAAAACTAAATACTCTTCATTTCTTCTGGGAACATTTTCTTCTAAAGCTTTTAAATCATTTTTACGAAAAAAGTTTGCCAGATCGATGTCTACAAAATTAAAATCTGTTTTACCAAGTATCTCTGCTTCACTTGCACCGTATAATTGCTCAAATCTTTGGTTACAGTATAAGAAAACTCCATCTACATCTTTAAGCCAAATAAGGTCTGGGATTATGTCAAAAATAGTATGAAGAAGATTTTTTTGTATGCTTAATTGCTTTTTAATCTCAACTTGAACTGTACTGTCTTCATATAGTACTGCTAAGTTTCCATCAGGTAATTTCTTTATCTCATTTCTACGCCAACCACTAATTCGGCTATCTTTATAAAAAGCTGTCTCAAATATTTCACTTTTTCCACTTTCTTGAACTTTTAAAAGTACATTAAAAAGACCAAACTCTTTAACTCCAGGAAATACCTCGGTGAGCTTTTTACCTAAAAGTTCCTTTGCATCTACGTCCTCTGTCTTTTGAGCCATTTTATTAAAAGCTACAAAAACAAAATCATCATCTACTTTTTTATAGACGACTACATTAATAGAAATAAAATCAATATCTAGTGAAAATGGCACATAAATCCCTTAAATAAGAAAATAATAACTTTTCATATTAACAGATATTAACATATAGAATATAATATGTACTTYAAAAAGAGTGGATTTTATAATAAGGAGTGGGAAAGATGTAAAGCCTGCGTCAAACAGGCTTAATGTATTAGAATTTAAGAATAACGTCTAATTGTGTACGATGATAATCTATTTCAGTATCACCTAATTTACTCCAGTTGAACCATGCACCAATATCTACATTTTTAGCAAATTTGTACTTTGCTTTAATGTAGTAACCATTACTATCTGTTCCACCACCACTAAAGTCAGAGTCATTGTGTGCTCCATATACTGCGTCTTTTTGAACATCTCTATAAGTAGCAGCAACTTTGAAGTCACCTACATTTTTAGTAGCACCAAGTTGCGCACTTACGTCATATCCAAAATTATCTTTATCTGCTAGTGTATTATATGCTAATGTCACTGCTGCTTTAAACGGCATACCCACTACTAAGTCTTTATGTTTTAGTTCACCAAAAGCTTCTAAGATTCCATAATCTTCTGTATATACAGTACCGTCATTTGAGTTCCCTTTAAATCCATTGCTAGACTGGACGGTATTACCTTTTACACCATCATAGTAGTAGTAACCTGCACCAAGATTCAACTTAGCGTTACCAWGTTTTTGAGTATTAACATACTGAGCAAGGAAAATATTGATATTCTCACCATCCTGATAACCATTTTCTCTATTTACGCGGTTTGCACCCACTCTAATCATATTGCTATCATCTTTATAACCGTAGTTAAGACCTTCTAAACGGATATCATTATCCCATACAAGTTGTGTTTTAATCGGTCTATAGATGTGGTGTTTACTCTTACCCGCTCTAATCCATGAGTTATCAAATGAGTATTTAATATCTACGATATCAATTTTAAGTTCACCTAAAAAGTAATCTTTTATATTTTCATCATCTTTAAAAGTTACATTTCCTGATGTTGGGTTACCCTTTCCACTTGATACAGCAGTTTCAATAAGGATATTATCTGTAATATCAACATTTAAGTTATATCTAAATCTATATCTTTCTCTATATTTACTAGTACTGCCTTCTTTTTCTATTATTTCATGTCTTAATCTAAGATCCCCTTTAAGATGAATTCTATCTAAAAATCCACTTTTATTTTCTGCCTTAGTTATTTCTACTGAATTTATGGTTTCATTAGCCATTGATGCTGTTGTCATTATTGCTATAGTTGCTATTGATAAAACGATTTTTTTCATTATTGATATTCCTTTTTTTTTTWAAGAAACATTTTGCTTTGCRAAAACGATTCTCTTGTTTTGTTACCGGAATTATATAGTTGTTAGGTTACATGAAGATTACGTCAAAGTAGTACTTTTTTTATAACAAAACAGCTGTACCTTTGCTCTGTATCTTTTGGTGTATTATGCATGTATTTATTGTACTCTATAAGTTCTAATCCCAATGGTAGTTCTTGTAACATTTTCTCTCTGTCATACTGGACTATATCTAAGCCTGCACATTGAGTTGGACCATCAGTAGCAAATGTATTTATAATGGCAATTGCCCCTACTTTTAACGTATTTTGCAACACTTCAAAATATTTAGCTCTTTCTTTTTTTAGAACTAAGAAGTGAAAAACAGCTCTATCATGCCAAAGATCAAACTTTTTTGAACTCTCAAAGTTCATAATATCTGAGCATCTATACTTTGGTATATCAGCATAACTTCCAAGTCTTTCTTTTACAATTTTTAGAGAAGTATTAGACGTATCTAGAAGTGTAATATCTTTATATCCATCTTCTAGTAACTTATCAACTAAATATGAAGCTCCACACCCTACATCGATTATCGAACTATCTTTTTCTATGTTAGATTTTTCTATTAGTTCTAATGACATATCAGGAGAGTTCTGATGCCATAAAACCTGTCTATAGTCCTTTGTTTTAAAAATATTATCCCAGTGAGTCTCTCTTAACTCAGCTGATGCAATCTTTGTAGCCTTAAAAGTTGCACCGCTTGTTGTCTCTGACGTTTTGTAGTGAGTAAGTCCTGTGCACTCTACATCTCGAAATCCAGCTTTAGAGATTATCTCTATTAGCTTCTCTTTTTGTAGTGTTCCCGCTACACAGTTTGCCCAGTCTTGTGACTCAGATGCACAGCAAGAGTTCTCATCATTACAAGAGTCATCATTATCTGATATATCTATCATATCTGCAAAATATATTTTTCCATTTGGCTTAAGGATTCTATATATCTCTGCAAAAACACTCTCCTTAGAAGAGGTAAGATTTATAGAACCATTAGATATTACTACATCAACCGATTCGTCTTCTAAGTAAATATCATCAAAACTACTCTCTAAAACTTCAACATTTAAAAAGCCACCTAAAGCTGCATGTTCTTTTGCTTTTTTTACCATCTTTGGAGTTATATCAACACCTATTGCCTTGCCTTTTTCTCCAACAAGTAAAGCACTGATTAACAAATCTACACCAGCACCACAACCCAAATCTACAACCCTTGAACCTTCTTTTATATCTGCTTGCTCAAATGGGTTTCCAACTGCAGCACAATAGTCCCAAACCTTAGGTGGAAGTTTCTCAAACCACTCTTTAGAGTAGTTATGAGCTTTAGCATTCTCTATCCCCTTCTCCCAGCCAAAATCTTTTTCAGGTTTATCTGCTAGTTCTGAATATAGTTCTATTATTTGTTTCACATCAGCCATGATATTTACTCCAGTTTTATTTAGTCAAATTCTATATAATTATTACTTATATAATAGTTAATTGTCTAAATTGCTAAATAGCTTAATTCTGATATAATTCTTCATAAAATATACATAAGGTCATTAGATGCTAGATATGAACGATAAAATTAAGATTTTTAAAGCGCTTGGAAATGAAACAAGATTTATGATTTTTAAAAATATTTTCACTGGTGGATATGCTTGTTCTATTGATGACTCTAAACCAAATGATGACATAATTGCTCAGGCAACTTGTGTTACAAGCATTGCTGAACATTTTGACTTTGCACTACCTACAATATCTCGTCATTTAAAAGAATTAAAAGATGCAAAAATCATAACAATGACAAAAATTAAAAATAAAATTTATATAGAACCAAATATAGAAACTATGAAAGAAATTTCCGGTTGCTTCAATACTTTAGTCGAAGATTATGAAAAAGGTGTTCTCTATCAGTTTGACAACACCAAGTAAGTTTTTATACTCTGATTAAAAACTTATAACTTTATCACTCTCTATCACCCAATCCCCAAGTACTTGCATAGTTGAAGATATCTCTTCATCAAAATACGGTTCATTTTTAAATATACCACAACGAGCTTTACATGTGCCACACACCTGCAGAGATATTCCGTTGCTGTACATCTTCTTTAGCATCTCAACCAAATCATAATCATAACTATCTGGTTTAGTAGTTTTATTACGAGCTAAATCAACTGCATCGTTCATTAAAAACATATTGACTTTTTCTCCACTTTTAAAAAGTGTCTTAGCTAATCTCAATGCATTCCATGTTACATCTGTACCATCATAAGGTTGATGATTTAAAATTATCGTAGTCATTACTCTTCCTTTGCTAGTCTAGTTACTCCAAAACCTGTCTCAACTTGGTACCCTGCTTTTGCCCAACCTTTAAGACCACCTTTTAAGTTAGTAGCATTTTTATACCCTAAACGTCTTAGTGTTTGGGCAGCTAAAGCGCCACGACTTCCACCACGACAATATGTAACAATAACAGCATCTTTGTTTTTGATTTTATTCATTACATGAAACTCTAAATTACCACGAGTAATTGCATATGTATCATCAGCATATATTTGACCCTCAGCTCTCTGTTCACGCTCTCTAATGTCAAGAACAACTACTTCTTCTTCATTATCAATCATTTTTTTTAATTTTTGAGGTGTTATCTCACCTGCTTCTTTTTTAGCTTCTACAAGCAACTTATCTGTCTCTTTAAATCCGGCAAATAGTGAGCTTGCTGATAATAACACTAGTATTAAGATTAGGTTTGTAATTTTTCTTGTCATATGAAGTTCCTTTTAATTTCCACTATAATAATTTAATTATGTAAAATATACATAAAATAAACAGTCTATTTAGTAATTTAGCTAAATAACTTTTAATATAATATGATTTTAAATAAAAAATGTCAAGAAATAAAGGTAAAATATAAAAATGACAAAGGATACATATGAGTTTTAAAGATTTTGAACAAGCACTAGAGACTTTAAATATTGTAACGAGAATGACTCATGTTGACCTTAAAAACCAGTATCAAAGATTATCAAAAAAATACCATCCTGATATGCCTGATGGTAATGGTGAAAAGTTTAGAGAGATAAATGAAGCATATAAAATCATACTGGCATATATGAAAGACTATAGATTTTCTTTAGATGAAGAAGAGTTTCACAGACAAAATCCATTTTCAAACAGACCTGATGATTGGTTTAAAAGCTTTAACTGTTAGGAGTGGTTCTTGCATTGTCAGGGTGCAAGAACCTGTAAGAAGAATGAAATTTTAATGATTATTTAATATTAGTTGCCCAATACTCTCTAATCATTTTTTTAGTAGCTTCTGGAAGTGGAATGTAACCTAACCTCTTAGCTGATTTGTCACCGTTTTTGAATGCATAGTCATAAAACTCTATAACTTTTTTGTTCATTGCAGCTTTCTCTTTTGGTAAAAGAATAAATGTAGCTGCAACGATTGGGTAAGAAGTATCACCTGGTTGTAGAGCAAGCATTGCATAGAAGTTGTCTTTTTTAGTCCAACTTGCATATTTTGCAGCAGCTTTAAAGTTATCTTCGTTTGCAACAACCCATTTACCGTTTGCAGTTTTAAGTACAGCTGCACTTAAGTGATTTTTCTCTTTGTAAGCATTTTCAATATATCCGATTGAGTAAGGAGTCTGCTTAACTAAGTTGGCAACACCCTCGTTACCTTTTCCRCCGATACCAACAGCCCAATCAACAGCTTTACCTGTTCCGAAGTTATTTTTCCAGTTCTGTGAACTTCCACTTAGGTAGTAAGTAAAGTTATAAGTAGTACCTGATCCATCTGATCTGTGAACAACTATAATTTTTTGATTTGGAAGATTTACACCACTATTATTTACAGCAATTTTTGAATCATTCCATTTTGTGATTTTACCTGCAAAGATATCTGCAACAACATCATTTGAAAGTTTTAGTGTCTCATCAGCGATGCCATCTACATTAAATGCTATAACAATTGAACCGATAACAGCAGGGAACTGTAACAATTTCGACGAAGCTAACTTTTTATTATTTAGTGGTTTATCAGATGCACCAAAATTTACTATACGTTTAGTGATTTGTTTGATTCCACCACCTGAACCAATTGACTGGTAGTTAACACGGTTAGATGTATCTTTTTTATAACTAAATGCCCAGTCATAATATACAGGAGCAGGAAAAGATGCACCAGCACCATTTATTTTATCAGCAGCGATTGATGAACTAAAAGAAACTGCTGCAACTAATGCAACGCCAAGTATTTTATTTAACATTTTTGTACCTTTGTGTTTTTTAAGATACGAAATTATAAGTGTGCAATGTTACAGTGTGATTACAAAATGGAGGAAAAAGAGGCTACTTCTGTAACCTCTTTRWAATTWTNYWAKAWWYWKYTAYTWYTTMRKTGAAAATTTAAACATCTTTTCCATAGCTATGGCTTCATCTCTTCCATATACTATTATTTCTTTGTCTATTTTAATCTTTTTAGAACTGATTTTATTCGGATAATCAACAAAGTTCAATATATATTTTATGCAGTTAATTCTAGCTCTTTTCTTATCATCACTCTTAACAATTGTCCAAGGAGCAGCTTCAGTATGAGTAGCACTTAGCATCATAAACTTAGCAAGAGAGTAYTCATTCCAAAGTCTTTGAGACTCTTTATCCACAGGAGATAGTTTATACTGTTTTAAAGGATCAGTCTCTCTAGCTTTAAATCTATTTGCCTGTTCATCTTTTGATACTGAGAAATAAAATTTAAATATTTGAATACCTTCATCTACTATCATCTTTTCAAACTCTGGGGCATCTTTTAAAAATTTATGATGCTGTCTCTCTGTACAAAAGCCCATAACTGGTTCAACCATAGATCTGTTATACCAACTTCTATCAAACAGTACCATCTCTCCTGCACTTGGTAAGTGCTTTGCATATCTTTGAAAGTACCATTGTGAAGTCTCTTTATCACTAGGTTTTTCAAGAGCAACAACTCTTGCACCCCTTGGATTTAGATGCTCAGTGATTCTTTTTATCGTACCACCTTTACCGGCAGCATCACGACCTTCAAAAATCATAAGAATTTTAAGACCCTTATCTTTTACATGATTTTGAAACTTTAAAAGTTCTACCTGTAGTGAAGCAAGCTCTTTTTCATAAGCCAATTTTTCTTCTTTAACCCAAATCTGAACTTTACCATTTTTTATATTTTTTCTTCTGTCTTGTTCTTTCTCTCGTCTCTCTTGCTCTTGTTTTTTCTTTTCGTTCATTTTATTCCTTTATCCTATAAATTTACCAGTACTTGAAACCTGAGCATCCATAATCTCTATCTCTCTCGCTCCAGAGATTACTATATCAGGGTTTAGTGCATAACTTAGATTTTCATCACGACCTTCATAATCAACTGCGTTGAGTATAACTTTTAAAGACTCCATTCTCGCAAGTTGCTTATCTTTTGATCGTACAATTGTCCACGGAGCATTATGTGAATGAGTTTGCTTTATCATATTGTATTTTGTAGTTGTAAACTCATCCCATTTTTCTTGGGCTTGAAGATCTATCTCACTAAGTTTCCACTGTCTAAGTGGATCATTTTTACGTCTAGCAAATCTTCTTGCCTGCTCGTCTTTAGTAACACTATAATAGAGTTTTACAATTATGATACCTTGGCGAACAAGATCATTTTCAAATCCCTTAACACCGTTCATGAAGTCGCCATACTCTTTATTTGTACAAAAATCAAAAACAGACTCWACCATAGCWCKGTTRTACCARCTTCTRTCAAAAAGWACTAYYTCWCCACCTYTTGGRAARTGYTGRATRTACTTYTGRTARAACCAYTGWGATTTTTGCTCYTCTGTAGGTTTACCAAGGGCAACTACACGATAATGTTTTTCATCCATATATCGTGTAACTCTTCGTATAGTTCCACCTTTTCCGGCAGCATCTCTACCTTCAAAAAGGATAATCATTTTTTGTTCTGTTTTTTCAAGATATTGTTGAAGTTTAATAAGTTCCGCCTGATAAGGCTTAAGCTTTTGCTCATTGTTTCTTTTAATCTCAGCCTTACTTCTTAGCTGTTTGTTAGACTTAGATTTCTTATACCCTTTTATTAACTCGTCAATTGTAACTTGCTTACCATCTATATCAAATACATTCTTTTCTTTTACTGTCATAAATACCCTTCTGTTATTTTATAAATCTTGTGTGTGATTAAACTTGATTAAAACAATATCATATTAAGAAAAGTATACTCATACTTTTCTTGATAATTTCTTCAATAAGAAAATATTTTACGAGTTGAGTTTATCCAGTATCTTTTTTCCATTTTTTATCTGCAGAGAGATAATATCAAGCTCTTCTTTTAATTCTTTTTTTTCTTTTTTTTCTATCTTCTTCTTTAAACTTTTAAGAATTTTATCTTCTCTATTGCGTAACTTTTTTAATAGATTTTTTACAGACTTTTTTTTACCAGATTTTTCAAAATCACTGAGTCCCAACGACTCTCTAACACTCTGCATAAACTTTTTTATACTCATGAAACTTCCTTTTGTTCTAAGATTGAATCTATTTCATCATCACTTATTAGCATATCTTCGCCAATACTTTTCATCTCACTATTGTTCTCAATAAATATTACGTTAGCCATTTCAATAAGATTTTTGCTAATATCATAAGCGTATGCACTATCATTCATTAATGAAGTTGCCATCTCATTTGTAATTAAGCCTTTTCTAATAAGATTATCGAGTGTACCATTTGCTAAAATATCATATTTCTTTGTATGAAGTTTAGCTTTAGAAAGTAACATAATCATAACATCTTCTTCATCTGTTGTAGCAATTATATTAATATTTCTAAGTAACTCAGCTAAATCTCTTCGTATCGTATTGTATTGTGCCTTGATATGTTCATTCGTACTTTTAGAATATTTCACTAGATTCTTTTGTAAGTGTTTAGTGTCTTTTACTGCTTCGACAATATCTCTGTTGGCAAGTTTCAGCTTATAAAGTGTCTCAATATCTTCTGGTGACATGTGAGATTGAGCCCTTGTTGAAAAATCTATAATCTCACCATAAATACCTTTTATCTTTCTGTTATAAAAGTCATCAATATCAACAGCTTCTTTAGAATACTCTTTTTCTACTACCTCATCTAAAGGCATAGATGAAACAATATTATGCCTTTGCAGATTTAAACCATGTGTGATTATCTCAAATGCATTTTCATATAAATGCGTTGTCTCTTTAGTAATTACAGCCATAGAAATTGATGGAAGTTCTAAGGCAGAATCATTAAGATATTTAACACTATCGAAACTATCCTCTGCTTTTGAAGATTTAGTTTTTAGAGTTCTATTTAAAAAGTTCACAAGTTTATCTATAAACGGAATAAACATAAGAACTCCCATTATCTTAAATAACGAATCAAATACTGCAAGTTTTAAAGTATGATTATCATTAGCTATTCCAATAAAATCACTTATTATTTCTACTACATATATGATTTGATTCATTAGAACAACAGCAACTACTGCCGTAACTACATTAAATATAAAATGAGCCCCTGCCAATCTTTTACCATCTATATTTGAGCTCAACGAGCCAATAACAGCAGTAATAGTCGTACCTATATTTGCCCCGATTGTAAGAGCTAGGGCATTGTCATAAGTTATCTGTCCAACTGATAAAGCTGCCAAAATAAGTACAATAGTTGCATGCGAAGACTGCATAACAACAGTTGCCAGTATTCCGATGCCTATGTAGATAAGTAGACCTTTAAATCCATCTACACCAAGAGATGCCAAGTCTACAGTTTCTTTAAATGCTTCAAACCCATCTTTCATATAGTGTATACCTAAAAACAAAAACCCTAGTCCTGCTAATATATACCCTATGCCTTTTAAAGACTTAGCTTTTTGAAAAATTAGTATCACGCCAAATGCAAGCATAGGCATAGCGTAAGCCGATATTTTAACTTTCAAACCAAATCCGGCCATTAACCAAGCGCCAGTAGTTGTTCCTATATTTGCTCCAAGTATTATTCCAATACCTTGAGTAAGCCCTATAAGTCCAGCTCCTATAAATGATATAGTTAATACTGAGACTAAAGAGCTTGACTGCATAATAGCAGTAGTAACAAAACCAAAGCCTATACTTTTATATAGTTTATCTGTAGATTTTTGTAAAATCTTCTCTAATGTACCGCCTGAAAAAGCTTTAAAACCCTCTTCAAGAGTCAACATACCAAATAAGAAAATAGCAACACCTGCTGATATCTCTTTAAAGTCTGGACTTATCCAGAAACCGTAAGCCAGTATAATTAATATACTAGGTAATAATATTTTTCTTAACATTAAAGGACAATTCCTTTAATCATAAAAAATATTGCAGCTGAAAGTAAAGCTGCTGCTGGAACAGTTATAATCCATGCAGCTATGATTTTTTTAACTGCATCCCTCTTAACATATTGAACTTTTTTAGCAGTTTTTAGATGTTTTTTAGACTCTTTAATCATCTCTTCTTCTGCATCAATCATTCTATAAAGCTCAACTATTCTCTCATAATCAGCTTGCTCTTTCTCTTCTTTTGCTTCTAAAGTTTTTCTCTCACTGTTAAATGCTTTTAAAAGTTTTTTCTCATCTATTATCGCTTCTTCTTCTATAGCGATATTATCTTTCTTGGTGCTTCCTTCAAGATACTCTCTTAAAAAACCAACACCAAAGATACCACCAACTGCTATATGAGTTGAAGATACAGGCAGACCTAACTGAGAAGCTATAATAACAGTAATAGATGCTGCCATAGCAACTGAGAATGCTCTCATCTGGTCTAGTTCAGTAATCTCACTACCAACTGTCTTGATTAGTTTTGGTCCATAGAGTGCAAGACCAAGAGCTATACCTAAAGCACCGACTCCCATAACCCAAATCGGTATGCCTGCTTCTGCTGAAATACCACCTGTCATAACAGCATCATTAATAGCTGCTAATGGACCAATCGCATTTGCAACATCGTTTGCACCGTGAGCAAAACTTAAAAGTGCTGCTGCAAAAATTAGAGGTACAGTAAAGAGTGAATTTATACCTGCTCTGTCATTATCAATTTTTTGTGCTTTAATCCCAACAGTTTTTTTAACTATCATATAAACTATACCTGCAATAATTAGTCCAAAAATAGCCGCTACAATAAAAGAAGGTTTCTTCTCATCTGGAAGAAAAGCTAATACATCAACGATATCAGGCCAAACTTTTTTAAGACCTTTAAGAGTTAGGTAAGTAACAAATGCCCAAGACATTAATGCTACAAAGACAGGAACCCACTTTCTAGCTGCTGTTATCTTATCTTCTTTATATACCATTGTTTTTTTGATAGAGAACAAAAATACTGCTGCTATCACACCACCAAGAACAGGTGAGATTATCCATGAAGCGGCAATTTTAGCCATTGTTCCCCACGCTACTATACTAAATCCTGCTGCTGCTATACCCGCACCCATAACTCCACCAACTATCGAGTGAGTAGTCGATACTGGAGCTTTCATCATCGTTGCAAAGTTTAACCATAGAGCTGCGGCTAATAGAGCTGCCATCATTGCCCAAATAAAAGGATCTACATTTCCACCAAACGCTGAAATATCAATAATTCCTTTTTTAATAGTCTTAACAACATCACCACCGGCGATAAATGCACCTGCTCCTTCAAATATAGCTGCAATAACAATAGCTCCACCCATCGTAAGCGCTTTAGAACCAACTGCTGGTCCAACATTGTTTGCAACATCATTTGCACCTATATTCATCGCCATATAAGCACCAAAAAGCGCTGCAATAGCCAAGAACATATTATTCGGGATACCACCCGTACTTAAAAAACTATAAACTAAAACTGCCACCATAAAAAAGAGCGCAAACCCTAATCTCATAAAATCTATACTACTGCCCTTGAGCGCCTCTTTTTCCATCTTCTTAACTGTCTGAATTTCCATATTTCCCTTTTTTCTTGACTAATAATTTTATAAACTTATATTCGATTTTTTATTTTWAGTTATATATCAGCTACATGTGATAAGTATACTCCTACTTTTCTTGATTTTTTCTTCAWKTTYRYMCWAYTYRTYKMATTATTCAAA
>NVRL01000024.1 GCA_002732645.1 Sulfurimonas sp.
TATTTTTAAGGGTAGTAATTGTTTTATTTATTCCATCAATTCTTATGTTGTTTCTATTTACAAAATTCTCAAGAGTTTCTAGTGATTTATGAAGGCTGTCTACTGATGAATGAATATTGTTTATTGAATGTATATCTTCTATTATAATTGACTGAAGTATATTTGATTGATGCAGAACCACATCACTGTTAAATTTAAAGGTCATATTGGAGAGTTTAATCTGTTTAGTTTCGATATAATCTATCATATTACTAGTAGCATTTACACTCCTAGAATTAAGATATAGAGAGTAAGATAGAAGAATAAAACTGATAAGTATTGTAGTATACAGTCTCACCCTAAAGTTCATTCATTCTTCCATTAATATTAAAATAGACATACATACACGGTATCTTAGATAAGCAGTATATACTCTTATTTATAGATTATAAGATTTTAAGTGTTAAATTATCGTTAAATGATTTTATTGTGAATCTTAACCGCGCTTTAAGTAAATTTTCTGTAACATTGCGGACTTAATTTTAAATAAGGATATGTCGTGAAAAGAACATACCAGCCTCATAATACACCGAGAAAAAGAACTCACGGTTTCAGAGCTAGAATGGCTACTAAAAATGGTCGTAACGTAATAAATCGTCGTCGTGCTAAAGGTCGTAAAAGATTGACTGTTTAGGCGGTTTCGCTACGCTGAAACAACACAAAGAGTTTCAGTATATATACAAAAAAGGAAAGAACATTCACACTCAAAGTGTGGTGCTTTTTTCTCTCCCAAAGCAAACAATTCACAAAGTTGGTTTTACTGCTACTAAGAAAATTGGTAACGCGGTAAAAAGAAATAGAGCTAAAAGAAGACTTAGAGCTCTATTTTGTGAATACTCCTCTTCACTACAAGATGGTACATACATTTTTGTAGCTAAACAATCAATCAACGAAGTTTCACATCAGCAGCTAGAATTGGATTTTAAAAAGATACTAAGCAAGTCTAAAAGTTTTAAGGCAGATTCTCAGTGATAAGAACAATTTTACTTAAGTTTTTATGGTTATATCAGAAGTTTTTTACTCTTATAGGCTTCGGAAGTTGTAGATATTACCCAACATGTAGTGAATTTGCAAGAATAAACTTTGAAAATAACTCCATTTCAAGTGCTTTTTACCACACTTTGATTAGAATACTTCGTTGTAATCAATTATTTGACGGTGGCATAGAGTATCCATTACTAGATAAACTGTCTGTAAAGCCCACAAAACTAAGGGTTGATTCTATAAAATATTGGTTGGTACCAAATAAAAAAAACCGTTTTCATATAATAAAAAATTTTTCATTTAAAGGGTAATCGTGTTAGATAAATTGACACCNMAATCNNAGWCTAWTRYTWGCWGNTARSNTWGTCANTARTTKWTYWSSTMKSAYAYACNWGNCKRWWTWTCMAYMMGTGGAGCCGGATAATTTAACGGTTAACAAAAAAACAGAACAGGGCATTGAATATAATCAAGATTCTTCTGTACAAGCTAAGTCGTCGACTCGAACAAGTTCTAATAACGTAGAAGAAACTACAGGGCATAGCATCTCAGCGGTTGAGAAATACGGTTCAAGTGACACAAATACAATTTTAACTGTAAGAAATAAAGATTTTATTTTAAAAGTTGATACATTAGGTCGTATTTCTTCTAAAGAGTTGCTTCAAGATAAGTTTAAAACAAAAGAGGGTGAGCATGCTCAGTTGATTCCTTCAACAGGGATGAAGCCACTATTTGTTAGATTTTTAGATGAAATATTAAATAATGAGGCAACAAAAGTTGCCTATAGTGCTAGTGTAAAAGAAATAGCTTTAGATGGGGCACCACAAAAAGTAACTCTTACTCAAAAGTTATCAAATATTACAGTTACAAAAGAGTTGACCTTTTATGCTGATGGACACTACGATGCTACAGTTTCATTGTCACAAGATAAGAGATACTTTATATACCTAGGTCAAAGACCAAAAGTAAATGAAACAGAACAGATGATGACTGTAACAGGTGCAATGGTATACACTGATGATGAGTTAGTAACTATAGTAGAAGACGGAGATGCTGAAGGTAGAAAAGCTTTCAGTGGTGTTGAGCTTATCTCAGCATTTGATCAATACTCTGCTTCTATTATGTACGGATTTGCTAAAGAGACAAATATTATAGTAGAGAGAGACAGAGATGATAATCCTGTAATATATTTTGATGCACTTCAAAATATGTCTTTTAATGGTTATCTAGGTCAAAAAGAGTACAAAGTACTGGAAAGTATCAATCCTGTCTTAACTAACGCTATAGAGTATGGTTGGTTTACATTTGCTTCAAAACCACTTTTTCAACTTCTTTCTTGGTTACATGGAATTTTTGGTAACTGGGGTTGGTCAATAATTGCACTTACTCTTATGATTAGAGCTGTTTTATACCCTTTAACCTATAAGGGTATGATGTCTATGCAGAAAATCAAAGAGATTTCTCCTAAGATTAAAGAGCTTCAAGCTAAGTACAAAAGTGATCCGCAACGTATGAATGCTGCAGTTATGGATATGTATAAAAAGCACAATGCAAACCCGCTAGGTGGATGTCTACCGATGCTATTACAGATTCCTGTCTTTTTTGCAATCTACCGTGTACTTTTAAATGCAGTTGAACTTCAAGGTGCTCCGTGGATGCTATGGGTAACAGATCTTTCTCGTATGGATGATTTTTATATTTTACCTATACTAATGGGTGCTTCAATGTTTTATCAGCAGAGACTTACACCAAACAATTTTACAGACCCTATGCAAGAARAAGTATTTAAATACCTGCCAGTTATATTTACATWTTTCTTCTTAACATTCCCATCAGGTTTAGTTCTTTACTGGTTCGTAAATAACCTTTTCTCAATCGGACAACAATTTATTGTTAATGCACAGTTTAAAAATGCTAAAGATGCACAAATAGCAGTTAGTGATCATGCCCATAAAGTAGAGCACAAAGCTGCAAATAATACGGAAAAAAAAGATGATTAAGATAGAATCTACAACGTTAGAAGAAGCATATCAAAATGCTGCTTCTACGTTGGAATGTTCTGTTACCCAACTTAAAATAGAAGTTGTCCAATATCCAAGTAGTGGTTTTTTGGGATTATTTAAAAAAAGTGCAATCATTGTTGCAATAAGAGAAGACTCTCCAGAGACTCCGGAGAAAGAAACAAAACCTTTAGGCAAAAAACAATCAACTCCTGAGTCAGCAAAAAAAGTCAAACCTCAAAAGTCAAAAAAACAAGAAAAATCTACTCCTAAACCAGAAGTAAAAAAAGAACATTCCCATACTATATTAAATGATACAATTATGCCTCAATCATTTGTAAGTACACAGGAGGATGAAGATGTAGAAGACGATGCATTATCTTATCTTGCTGACTATGATGATGAGTTTGATAATTTAGATGGTGAAAACTTAAAATCAACTGTAGATATAGCCAAAATTGTTCAAAAAGATATCAATAAGTTATTTAGAACAATTTGTTTTGAAATAGAGAATATTGAAGTTAGAGTATATGATGAAAATACACTTCTTATAGAGTTTAAAGGTGAAGATGCTGCACTTCTAATAGGTAAAGAGGGTTATAGATATAAAGCACTTTCATATATGATATTTAACTGGATAAATACAAAATATCAACTACAGCTTCGTCTTGAGATTGCAGAATTTTTGAAAAACCAAGAAGAGTCTGTTTCTAGATATTTAACAAGCGTTAAAGAGAGTGTAGATAGAGATGGAAGAGCACAGACAAAAGTCTTAGACGGTGTCCTCGTTCAGATTGCCCTAAGAGAACTACGTGATATCTATCCTGATAAATATGTAGCAATCCGCTCAACTCGTGATGGGCTAAAATATATCATTATAAATGATTACCACACGAACTAAATATGGATAACGACACAATAAGCGCCATAGCCACAGCAAATGGCATAGGTTCTATCGCAATCATCCGTATAAGTGGAGATAGAGCCTTAGAAATCGCAAAAAAACTCACACAAAGACAAAATTTTTCTCCAAGATACGCAACATTAACAACTCTTTATAATAAAGAAAATGAACTCATTGATGAATCAATAGTCATCTACTTCAAAGCTCCGTACTCATTTACTGCAGAAGACGTAGTAGAGATTCAGTGTCATGGTGGTTTTATAGTTGCACAGAGTATTCTAAAAGCAACATTAGCGCACGGAGCAAGACTGGCAAATGCCGGTGAGTTTTCAAAACGAGMRTWYWWSMATSGNCRWWTAGMTMWAARWGAAGCYGAGGCTATTGCACAGCTGATAGAAGCAAAGAGTGAAGATGCAGCCAAGATCTTGGCTCAGCAGATGAAAGGCTCTCTAAAAGAGTATATAGAGCAAATAAGAGATGAAATCATTCATATACTTGCCTACTCAGAAGTTAGCATAGATTATGCAGAAGAAGATCTTCCAGAAGACTTAGTAAAGCAAATAGAAGCAAAACTTAGTGACTTAAACAGCTCACTTGAATCAACTCTTAGGGCTTCTAAAGCTAGAGAAGGGCTAATGCAGGGCTTTAAAGTTGCGATTATTGGAAAACCAAATGTTGGWAAAWSTTCACTTCTTAACTCACTTTTAAATTATAATCGTGCAATAGTCWKCKANTATWGCWGGAACTACTAGAGATACTATTGAAGAGCAAGTGAAAATAGGAACACATCTTATTCGTATTGTTGATACGGCAGGTATTAGAGAAGCGAATGATGAGATAGAACGTATAGGTATAGAGAGATCTTTAGAGGCAATTGAAGAGTCAGATATTGTGGTAGCACTATTTGATAGTTCTAGATTATTAGATGCTGAAGATAAGCAAATACTCTCTCTGCTGGATAAATATTCTAAAAATAAGCATGTAATATATGTAAAAAATAAAATAGATTTAGAAGATAAGTTTGTAACAAAAGATATCACTTTTGATTTACAACTAAATTCTAAAGATAGTGTTGCATCTCTCATGGAAGCTCTTAAAAATATTATGGATACCAGTAATAGTTCTGATGAAATTATGCTGATATCCCAAAGACAGATAATGGCTGTTGAAAATACTCTAAGTAATATCGAAGAAGCTCTAATACCACTACAAGAGCAGGAACTGGAAATATTCTCTTTTCATCTAAATGAAGCTGTAAAAGAGATGGCATCCATAACAAGACCATTTGAAAATGATGAGATGCTAGACAAAATGTTTGGTTCATTTTGTTTAGGAAAATAAGTTTATTTTTCTAAAGCTTGAAAAAGCTTACTTTAGTGCCTTAGCGGTTAGCGCAAAATATATGGGCTTTGCTCATATGTTTTATAAATAAAAGAATTATAATGAAATATATAGCAATAGATTTAGGACTTAAGAGAATAGGATTAGCTTATTCGGCACATAAAGACTTAGTGACTCCTCTCCCGGCAATTATTAGAAAAAATAGAAATCAAGCTTCAGAAGAAGTTAAAAAAGTTTTAAAAGAGTGGGAAGTAAATGCTGTAGTCATTGGTATTCCTTTAGGTGGTAGCTCTGAAGATGAGATGCGAAGACGTATAGCGCACTTTATGAATCTAGTAGACTTTGATGGTGATGTATTTTACCAAGATGAAGCTGGAAGTTCTAAAGAAGCAGAAGCTTTGATAAAAGGTGAGATAAAGCAGRTACGAGATGGAAGAATTGATTCCATCTCTGCTATGATAATTCTACAAAGGTATCTATACTCTATTAAAAACAGATAGTCTACACAATCTTAAAAAATTGTGCAGCTTCTTCTTCGTCATCTGTTAATTCTTCTCTTTTAAAGTCAGGGTCATTTTCAATCATATCTTTTACTCTAGTTTGGCAGTAGTTAAACAATACTTCTTTTGTATGTTCATCATTATTTAAAAATCCAAGACCACTAAACTGATACGGATCTTCTTGCTCTATACAAAGTATAGTTCCATCACAGTTTTCTTCTAGAACTTCAACTAAAGTTCTATAGTCAATATTAARTTCTGTAGCATGCCAACCAATATCTTCTAAATGTTTATTTGAAAACTCGGCAACACCATCAGCAGTTGTGTCATCATAAGAAGCTCTTGGTGTATTTACACCAATTAGTTCTTGCCAGTTTGAGAAAGCCTTTATTAAAACTCTATCTTCATCTTCTACAAGCTGGTAGTTTTTACCTAAAACTTTTTCAAATTTTTCTACAATTTCCGGCTTACCTTGATAGATAAGTATCTCTTTATCTTCAAATGGTTCATATCTTATTTCTCCATTTGARTTGATGCCAAAAAGTTTTGAAGTGTTAATTGCTTGTAGCAAAGTCTGTTTGTCTGTTATGATTATTTCATTAAAAAGATTGAATTTCTTCATTTTTTCCTCTTTTATTTATAAATGTTTGTCACATTATAAAAGTTTTTGCTTTATTTTAGTATAATGCGACAAATTTTCTAGGCGCTTAAGCCTATATTTATGCAAGGAATAAAAATGGCATTAAATGTTTATTATGACAAAGACACTAGTTTAGACCTAATCAAAAGCAAAATAGTTGCAATGATAGGTTTTGGTTCTCAAGGACATGCACACGCAGAAAACTTAAGAGATAGCGGTGTAACTGTTGTTGTTGGTTTACGTAAGGGTGGTTCTTCATGGGCTAAAGCTGAAGCTAAGAAGTTTGAAGTTTTAACTATTGCTGAAGCAACTGCAAAAGCTGATGTTGTAATGATTCTTTTACCAGATGAAAACCAATCTGAAATTTATGCAGAGCAAATCGCTCCTAACCTAAAAGATGGTGCAACTATCGCTTTTGGTCATGGTTTTAACATCCATTATGGTCGTGTTAACCCTGCTGCTAATATCAATGTTACTATGATCGCTCCAAAAGCTCCTGGGCACACTGTACGTTCTGAATTTGTACGTGGTGGTGGTATTCCAGATTTAATCGCTGTTGGTCAAGATCCTGCAGGTAATACTAAAGAGTTAGCTCTTTCTTATGCTTCTGCAATTGGTGGTGGACGTACTGCAATTATTGAAACAACWTTTAAAGATGAAACTGAAACTGAYYTWTTYGGWGAGCAAGCTGTTCTTTGTGGTGGTGTTACATCTTTAGTTCAAGCTGGATTTGAGACATTAACTGAAGCTGGTTATGCTCCTGAACTTGCATATTTTGAGTGTTTACACGAACTTAAGTTAATTGTTGACTTAATGTTTGAAGGTGGAATCGCTGATATGAGATATTCTATCTCTAACACTGCTGAGTATGGTGACTATGTTTCTGGTAAACGTGTTATCAATGATGAGTCTAAACAAGCTATGCGTGATATCTTAACTGAAATCCAAGATGGTAGATTTGCTAAAGACTTTATCCTTGAAGGTCAATCAGGTTATCCTCGTATGAATGCTGAGCGTGCAAATGATAAAGTTAAACTTATCACTCAAACTGGTAATCAACTACGTGAGATGATGCCATGGATTGGTAAGTCTAAAATAGTAAACCAAGRTACTAACTAARAATTAAAATCGCGACGCAATTTCTGCGTCGTTACACTCGTCAGGCACAATAGTGCACTTCCTCGCTAGACTCCTTGAACTTACATCACTCTTTTAGTTTTTAATAAATTTATAGGTGTTAAATATCCCCAAAATATAGTTCCAGATTAGCACGAAATATATAATTGGCATTATAGTCATACTGTTGAGGAAATTCTACAAGTGGTTGTAATTCATAAAAGAGATACCTCTTGAAGAATTGCTGCTTCCAAACAATACCGGTGCTATAGTTATAAACTCCGGCAGTCGGTATGACATTGTATTTTATATTTGCTGGTATAGTAGTTTGTGCTTGTGTTCTTCCACTTAAGTTTGTATAGACCTGATAACCCACTCCATGCTTTAGAGTACTTAAATATGATAGCTGAGTGGAATAATGCATTCCATCAAGGTGGGTCTCTGTATGTCGACGGAGAGAAAGACGTACTAAATCTTTTCTACTTGCCAAACGATAATCAAAATAGAGTTGAGTCTCTTCTTTAAATTCATCTTCATAAGCATACTCTACATATTGTACAGGTCTAAATAGAATATATTTAAAAGCAATAGGGTACTGAATACGTAATTTAATAAAAGGGTTAGTTACACCTCTAAAACCTCCAAAAATACTTCCATTAAGTACATCTAGATTATTTAGCATATATTTTACACCAACACTTGTAGTTTTATCAATGTTAGTATTATTAAAAGTCTTTGTCTCATCATCTTCATCATCACCTATAAAAAGGTAGAGTGAATCTTCTGTTTTAGGCAGTCTTAAATTGACACGTACATTATTTAGAAAACTAAAGCCTTCTTCCCCATTTTGCTCTGCACCCCATCTTATACGGATGTAACTTTTGTTAGTAGTACTTAAAAATGTATCATCTTTAAAAAAGTCATCATAGAGGTTGACGATAGAGAAAAGTGAATAGGCTTCTTCTTCCTCTTTAATACATATTTCAACATCTTCTTTAGATATATTTTCATCATCGTTAACCCAGCCTTCTAGAGTATGGTCTAAGTTACTTGAGAATATAAGAATTTTTTGAGTTACATTACGATGGATATAGTCTAATGATAATAGCTTTTCATATATAGATGGTTCTTTATTTAAAGCAGCTTCTAAAACGGCTGCTTTTTTTCTACTACTATTATTGTCTTGATTGGAAGAAAGATTTGAAGTAAGTAAAAATATAATAAGAAAAAAGATTTTCATAGTAAAGACTCCATCTTTTTAATACTATCATAGCTTTTATAACTCTATGCTAAACAATTATAAACACTTAGATAAATAAGATATTTTTATATATTGGTGTGAATTTTAAGTTATAAAAGGGTTTGAATTCTTATGAGAGTAGATAGTAAAATGGCACCTTTATCTACACCTGAACTTTTCATCTTTAGTTCACTCTCCAGAAGTAGTTCATGCATTTTATAGTAGGTGTTTGGTTTAAATTTTAAAGAGAGAGCCGCTTTTTCATCAACTACAAATTTTGGGGCAGGGTATCCAAGTATTTCCAAGGCATTAGGTGCTCCATTTACTCTTATATAGATATTGAACATGTAAAGTTGTGTTAGATATGCTGTAAGTGCTGTAACAACTCTTATTTCATCTTCTCCATGTTCTAGTATATTGTTTAAGTCTTGAATGAAGTCTTTTTTTGAAAGTATTTTTTTAATCAAGTCATCCATACTAATCTCTGCAAGTCCAGATACCAGATGCTCTATATCTTTTGTAGTAATTACTTTGTCATAAACTCTAAATTTCTCTATCTCATTACAGGCAAGGGCAACATCTCCGTTGTGGATATTGAGCAGATGTGCTATAGAATATTTGTCCATATTTACATTTTTATCACGCACGACCTCTGAGATGATATTTATAGCTTCATGATGATTAGGATTGAAAAATCTGACACTCATTGTGCTCTTTTTACTAAATGCTTTATTGTAAGTTTTGTGATCACTTCCGTAATACGCATAGATGAAAAAGTTATCTTGGTTTTTTTCGCACAAGTCTATAAGATCATCTAACTCTTTTTTAGGAACTTTCTTTTCACTCTTAACAACTAAAACATTTACTCCACCAAAGAGTGAAGCCTGAGATAGATGTGCTTTAGCACTCTTAAAGTCATACTCGTCATAGTAAAATATAAGAGCGGAAGCATCTTCTATATTGCTGAGATTTTTCGTATAGCTATCTATAAGAAAACTACTTTCACCAAAAAATACAAAATTATTAGAGATGCTAGAGTTTTGTATATGCTTGTCAAATTCAGCTTTGTACATCACTCTCCTTTATAACATGGGCAAATATTTTAGCTTTTGCAATATCTACCTTATCTATACTAATCATTACATCTTGAAAAAGTACAGCATTTTCAGCAGATGTGATGAGTACTCTTGCACCTATTATCTCATCATGTATCTCAGCTTTATATTCAGGCTCAGTTGATGTAATTCTGGCTTTAAACTCTTTATTTAGGTTTTCATTTGCCCAGCGAGCAAATTTTCTCTGTTGAAACTCAACTTCTATAGTGCTGGCTTCTCTCTCTTTTTCACTAATAGTCATACTTAGGGCTTCTATATTTCTAAGAACATAAGAACCTTCCTCTGTATCATTGTTATTAATAGCTTTTAGAAGTCTATGAACTATAAGATCTGAGTAACGTCTAATAGGCGATGTAAAGTGTGTATAAGCTTCAAAACCAAGTCCAAAAYGTCCTGAATTTAGAGGAGCATACTTAGCTTGCATCTGAGAGCGAATGATAAGAGTGTCAACTTCTGATTCTAAGTCCATATCTCTAGCTTGTCTCTGTATATCTGTAATAGTTTCTTTTATGGAGTTCTTGATATCAATAGACATTCCAATACCGGCTAGTTCCTGATAAAGAATTTGAAGCTTTGTCTGACTAGGTGACTCATGGATCCTAAAAATTCCTCTGCTATATTGACGTGCTGCTTCTTTGTTGGCTAAGAGCATACAATCCTCTATAAGACCATGAGATGGGGTCTCCTCTGCAAAAGTAGTTGAAGATATATTTGAGTTTTCATCAATCTTCATCTCAAGTTCATTTGATCTAAAGTCATAACCTATTTTTAATCTTTTTGTTTTTAGTGCATCTGCAATTGGACGAAGCTTTTTAATCCATGTAAATATTTCTTTTTCTGAGCTGTTTTTAGCATCTAGTTTACCTTCAAAAAATTCATCGATTTCTTCATAGTTAAATCTTCTTTGAGAGTGAATAATTGCTTCATACACCTTAGATTCAGTTACTTCAAGAGAGTTAAGATCTAGTTTCATCTCAAACACAAAAGAGAGTCTGTCGACATGAGGTTGAAGTGAACATAGAGTCTCACTGAGTTGACGGGGAAGCATTGGAATAGAGCGATGAGGAAGGTATATAGAAAAACTTCTATATATTGCTTCGTTGTCTATTGTTCCAAAAGGAGTTACATACTCACTTACATCAGCTATGGCTACAAAGAGTGTAGTGTTTTTATCATCCCAGTATATAGCATCGTCATAGTCTTTTGCTGTTACCGGATCTATAGTACAAAAGGACAACTCTCTTAAGTCAATTCTTGAAGGATATTTTGATGCATTTACAGATTCAAAAGAAGTTGCTATTTTTAGTACTTCTTCATCAAACTCATCATGTTTATTAAACTGAGCAAGAACTATCTTTTCATCAACAAGTGGATCTTTTAAATTTCCAAGCCTCTCCATAATTGAATTTTCTTGATTGTTGATTTTAAAAACATCTTCTTCCTCATAAGCATCTAGCTCTTCTTGTGTAAGCTCAACTCCTGCAGGATAATCTGTCTTTAGATTAACTAAAGCTTTTCTACCATCTTTAGAGATAATATAAGCTACACTATAGCTTTGTGCACGACCGACTATTTCKGCAATCTTTGCACTTGGAGTCCCACGTTTACCAAGAAGTCTTTGTGCAATAATAWGGTCTCCCTCTTTTGCATCTCCCAAGTCGCCTTCACCAATTAACAAATCACGAATGTTTTCACCGATTACATTTAGGTATGCTGTACCTTTTTGAACTAGACCAAGCGTACCTGCACGATACTTAGAGTTAAATTTATAAGTATTGTTTTTTTTAGTAATATATTTTTTTGCTAAGAAGTCGTTGATGTGTTTTAGTTCATCTGAGTTTATATCTTGCTCACTCAAACCAAGAGTGAGCCGAATTAGTAGAGATTTCAAAGGAGTATTATCTAGCGTTTTCTAGTGCTTTATCGAAGCTTTCCATATCAAGACCATATTTATTGATAAGTTTTTTAGCTGCTTCAACACTGGCATCCGTAATTATTCCGTYGATAGGAACAGTTGCACGAACAACATGTAAAATTTGTGCTGGTTTTTGATCTTGAGGTTCAGCTTTGTCGGGATTTTGACAGTTTTCAATTGTATCAACAAGACCCTCTTCAAATCTCCAGTGTTTAANTATAGTAGAACTAACTTCAGGTGTATCTGCTCCTACTATTTTTCTCTCAGCTGCTTCAACATCTTGAAGTTCAGTAAGGGCATCTCTAAATGCTTCTTGAGAAGAATCAGTTATAATTTGTTGAGCGATAAGAACTTTACCAATCTCTACTAAGAATGCTGCAGGAGATAATACACCAAGTAGTTTGTTTTCTTTTCTAATACACCATGCTGTCATCAGACCATGTTGTTTTTTAGATAGTGCTGAGAACATATCGTTGTTGATTCCATAAGGAGAAAGATCGAGTGCAAAGCTTTTTTTAACAATACTTGCAAGTGCAAAACCACGAACAGTTCCCATACCAAATAGACCAACAGCTTGAGAGATAGCGTTGATTTCACGAGAAAATCCATAAAGTGGAGAGTTTGCAGCTTTTAAAATATCTGCTGTTAAGAGAGGATCTTTTTCTAGAATTTKMACMANAKCSWYMAWMCTGCTATCAGGATCTTGATAAACAGCTTCTATCTGCATTGCAGATTCAGGAAGCGGTGGAAGTTGTTTGATTTTTTTTAGTATCTCTTCAGTCATAATACTCTCTTTAATGTAATCTTGAGTTGTTTTTATAATTATAGTAGATGCAAATAAATTAATACTGAATATTTACAAAAAACTGTTATTATTTTCTTATAATAAAAAAAAAGGATTAACATGCAAAGAGATGCAATGCTTACACAATTAGGTTATGCACCAAATAGTGCTTTATTGAGCCAACTGGAGAGAATAGAAAAAAACACAACTGGGTATGAAAAAATTCAAAAACATATTATGGATTTACATGATCACTTAAAAGTGGATGGTTCATATGTGGCTTTATCAAATTCAGAAGATTGTTTTAAAATAAAAGTAGAAGCTCAAAGTGTAGAGATTGCTCAAGAAGCACATGAAAAAATTAAGCATTTTAGTGATAAATTTAAAGTAACTCTAAATAAATTAGACAATAAAGAGACTTATTACATAGTGGGTTTTCATCATTAGGCTATATTATAAAAAACGTCATTTGAGCAAAGTCCAAATAACTACGCTATCGCTGAGTTATCTTCAGCAGATGGCTCATGCTACTAGTCGCATCTGATGAATAATATGAAAGAACCGATGACACTAGAGGGTTATGACCTTCTAGTGGAAGAATTTAAGTTTTTACTAGAATTTGAAAAACCTAAAACTGCTGAAGAAAAACTCGTAGCAGCTGCACATGGTGATAGAAGTGAAAATGCTGACTATCACGCTGCAAAAGAGAAACTTCGTTTTATAGATAGGAGACTCTTCTATCTTAACTCTATGATGCAAAAATCACAAATTATAGATCCTGCTTCTTTTGAACACAATAGAGTCAGCTTTGGAAGCACGGTCACCATTCTCAATATTGATACAAATGAAGAAGAAATATATACACTTTGTGGAGTTTTGGAGAGTGAACCTGAAAACGGACTCATTTCTATACATTCACCTATTGCAAAAGCTATGATAGGAAAAGAGGTTGACGATGATTTTAAAATCAAACTTCCCAATGGAAAAAAAGAATATGAAATAGTAGAAATAGAGTATAAAAACATCTTTACTTTAAAGAAAAATATTCGTACTAAAAAAGACTTTTCTTTCCATTAAAACAACTTTTACCACCTTTTAGATATAATCCCCGTTTAAAAACCAATTTTTAGGATTCCATCGTGAGCCAACAACTAGAAAACATCGAAGAACAATTATCAAATCATAAGCTTTCGGGCGAAGATTATACACATATTAAAGAAATTTTAAAACGTGAACCAAACTTAGTAGAGTTAGGTATCTTTTCTGCAATGTGGAGTGAACACTGTTCTTATAAATCTTCAAAAGTACATTTAAAAGGTTTCCCAACTAAAGCTCCTTGGGTTATTCAAGGCCCTGGAGAAAATGCAGGTGTTATTGACATTGGTGATGGTTATGCAGCTGTATTTAAGATGGAGTCACATAATCACCCAAGTTTTATTGAACCGTATCAAGGTGCAGCTACTGGTGTTGGTGGAATTATGCGTGATGTATTTACGATGGGTGCTCGTCCTGTTGCATCTCTAAATGCTCTGAGATTTGGTAATATCCTAAACGATGACAAGACTTCAGCTCACCAAAGATACTTAGTTCGTGGTGTAACTGAGGGAATCGGTGGTTATGGAAACTGTATGGGTGTTCCAACTATTGGTGGTGAAGTTAGTTTCGATGAGTGTTATAACGGTAATATTCTAGTAAATGCTTTTAATCTTGGTATTTGTAAAGCAGATGAAATTTTCCTTGGAGTTGCTGAAGGTATCGGAAATCCAGTAATGTATGTTGGTGCAAAAACTGGTCGTGATGGTCTTGGTGGGGCTGTTATGAGTTCTGATAGTTTTACTGAAGAGTCAAAATCTCTTCGTCCTACTGTTCAAGTTGGTGATCCATTTACTGAAAAACTTTTACTTGARGCTTGTATGGAACTTTTTAAGACTGATCATGTTGTTGGTATTCAAGATATGGGTGCAGCTGGTCTTACATCTTCATCTTTTGAAATGGCAGGGCGTTCAGGTTCAGGTATGATTATGCATCTTGACAAAGTTCCTGCTCGTGAAGAGAATATGACTCCTTATGACTTTATGCTTAGTGAATCTCAAGAGCGTATGCTTCTGTGTGCTAAAAAAGGTTCAGAGCAAGCGATTATTGATATTTTTGAAAAATGGGACTTAGACGCTGCTGTAATTGGTGAAGTAACTGCGACAGGTAACATGGAACTTTTCTGGCACGGTGAAAAGTGTGCTGAGGTTCCAGTTGACCCTGTTAGTGAAGAAGCTCCTGAACTTAACCGTCCGATGACTAAGCCTGCTTACTTAGATGAAATTGCTTCTGTAACTATTAATGACTTTGATAAAGTATCAAATCAWGATGCGTTCAATACTTTAATCAAATCTATGGAAGTTGTAGATAAAGCTTGGATATATACTCAGTATGACTCAATGGTACAGACTAACACTATCAAAAATGGTGGTATGTTAGATGCCTCTGTTATTCGTGTAAAAGAAAACGGTAAAGCTCTTGCGATGAGTTGTGATTGTAATGTTCGTTTTTGCTACATCGACCCTAGAGGTGGTGGAGCTGCTGCGACTATGGAAGCTGGTAGAAATGTAGCTATGAGTGGTGCACGTCCACTTGCTATTACAGATTGTCTTAACTTTGGTAATCCTGAAAATCCTGAAGTTATGTGGCAGTTTGGTCAAGCCTGTGAAGGTATTAAAGAGGCTTGTTCAGAGCTTGTTACTCCAGTTATCGGTGGAAATGTTTCACTTTATAATGAGACAAATGGYGTATCTGTTTTTCCAACTCCTTCAATCGCGACAGTTGGTGTAAATGACGACCAAAACAATGTTTTAATGTCATCTTTCCAAGGTGGGGGTAATTCACTTTATCTTGTTGGTGAGAGCAAATCAGAATTTGGTGGATCACTTTATATGAAAGAGATTTGTGGAACTGTTGCTGGTGTTATTCCAGAGATTAACTACAAAAATGRGYTWGCTCTTTGGGAWTTAGTRATTGAAGCAAATAAAAAACATTTAYTAGMGTGTGCTARAGATGCAAGTTCTGGTGGTGTAGCAATCGCACTTGCTAAAATGGTTGCGACTTCAGGTCTTGGGTGTGATGTTGAGATGACAGTAGAAGATGAACGTGATATATTCGCTGAGTCTATGTCTCGTGCAATCATCGAAGTTAAACCAGAGAACCAAGAGGCTTTTGAAGCGATGCTTGATGAGTCTATGGCTTGTGAGAAAATTGGAACTGTTGGTGGAGACTCTATCAAAGTCAATGATGTAACTATGAGCATGGATGTTTTAAAAGACAACTATTTTAATACATTTAAAAGAGTAATTGAGAGAGATATATAGTCTCTCTTTCATAACTTTTTATATTTAAACATTTTCTCTATACTTTTTGTTCGCAAAAAGTATCAAAAACTCTTGCAACGGCTTCGAGCCTGACTTGGGTCAGGTTCCCAAAAAGCACTAAACAAATTCCTAAAAATTCAAAACTCACTTCGTTCAAACAGATGAATTTTCTTAACGTAATTCATTTACTACTTTTTGGCTCTGCAGATGTTGCAACTGACGCATAAACTTGGTTGGAGAGTAGGGTGTCACTTTGGATTTTAGCTTTTTTGACCGAGTGGAAGCGTTAAGAAAATGCAACTGTCTGAGGCTTTAGCCGAGTTTTGCATTTTTAGATGTAACGACCGAAAAAAGGCGTGAAGAAATCTATCTTGTGACACGATTTTTGCTTACTTTTGTAAAAAAGTGACATACAATATAATTACTTTTATAGATTTATAATATATTGTTCTTTATACTTTTTTCTTCGCAAAAAAGTATCAAAAAGCTCTTGCAACGGCTTCGAGCCTGACTTGGGTCAGGTTCCAAAAAAACATCAAACAAATCCCTAAAAATTCAAAACTCACTTCGTTCAAACAGATGAATTTTCTTAACGCAATTTTTTTGATATTTTTTCGCTCTGCAGATGTTGCAACTGACGCATAAGCTTAATCTGTCTGTTTGTGTCCCTTTGGATTTTAGCTTTTTTAGATGCAACGACCGAAAAAAGGCGTGAAGAAATCCATCTTGTGACACGATTTTTGCTTACTTTTGTAAAAAAGTGAGATAAGAAATATTAATTTAAAACTCTTCCATCCTAAAAACCTCATAAGCAACTTCTTCATAAGGATGCACAGTTTTTAAAACCTTTACAGCCTCTCTTATAAGCTTATCAGAACAAATCATCTCAACTTTATACTCTTGAACTCTTTCTACTCTGTCCAATTCACCTATATGAGGACTTGCATTTCCAATAGGCTTAAACTGCCCAGTTCCAAGTGTCTCAAAAGAACAACACTCATAGTTTTCATATCTACCGACACCTATGTCAAAAAGGGCTTGTTTAGTCTTCTCTTTGGCATCTGTGGGTACGAAATAATTTAACTTGTACATATTTACGGTTTGTCTAAGTAAGATAGTAGTTCGGCATCTAACTCTTTAGTTTTGTTAGTTACTTCTTTTATACTTTTAAATTCAAATCCACTTTTTGCATAGCATATTACACTTTCATCTTTTCCTTGAAGCAGACCATCAATAGCTTGAGTAATAAATTTATAAGCCATTAGTCTGTCATAAATAGTTGGGTTTCCACCTCTTTGAATGTGACCTAAAATACTTACACGAGCTTCCATACCTATTTTGTTTTCAAACCACTCTGCTATCTCTTTAGAGTCTTGTTTTATACCTTCTGAGACAATAGCTATAAAATATCTTCTACCATTTTTAATCTGCTTTTTAAAATCATCCTCATAAGAGTTAAGGTCATACTCTTTTTCAGGTATTAAACATAGTTCAGAGCCAGATGTTAGATGCGAGACTAAAGCTAAGTATCCACAGTCTCTACCCATAGTCTCTATAACAAAAGCTCTCTTAAATGATGAAGCGGTATCTCTTATAGCATCTATAGATGTTTTGATGATGTTAAGTGCAGTATCAACGCCTAAGGAATAATCAGTTCCATTTATATCGTTATCTATCGTAGCTGGAATACCGCAAAACTTTATGCCACTCTCTTTATAGAATATATCTAGTCCTCTAAATGAACCATCACCACCAAGAACTACTAGCATCTCTATACCTAGAGTGTCTAAGTTTTGTTTCGCAATGTCTCTATACTTCTTTTGCATAAACCTTTTACTTCTAGCACTTCCTATTTTAGTCCCACCACGGTTGATGATCCCAGATACATCATAGTAACTAGCTTCTTTTATGTTATTGTCGATTAAACCTTCATATCCATCATAAACAAAGTAGGGGAGTAGATTCTTCTGTAAAGCATACTCAACAAAGTGCTTGAGTGCCGGATTCATACCGGATACGTCACCACCTGAACAAAGAATAGCTATATTATTCATAAAATTTCCAATATTTAATTATAATAGTTTACCATTTTCTAAACTCTATTTTGCTAAAATTCCATAATTTATTTTCGAGGTCCTTTAATGAAAAGAGCATTAGTTAGTGTTAGCGATAAAAATGGTGTGGTTGAGTTTTGTCAGTCACTTGTAAAAAATGGTTATGAGATTATTTCAACTGGTGGAACTTATAAAAAGTTAGTAGAAGCTGGTATAAAAGCTATTGAGATCGATGAGGTTACAAAGTTTCCAGAGTGTTTTGAAGGTAGAGTTAAAACTCTTAACCCTTATGTACATGGTGGAATTTTACACCGTCGTGATAAGCAGTCTCACATAGACCAAGCTAAAGAGTTAGGTGTCCAGGCGATTGATCTGGTTTGTGTAAACCTTTACCCTTTTAAAGAAACTATCGAGAGAACTGATGATTTTGATGATATCATCGAAAATATTGATATCGGTGGACCAGCTATGGTTCGTTCAGCTGCGAAAAACTTTGATGCAGTTATCATCGTAACAAATGTAACTGATTATGATGAAGTTATAGATGCAATTGAGAATGAAAAAAATACAAAAGAATTTCGTCGTTCATATATGATAAAAGCTTATGAACACACAGCTGCCTATGACTCTATGATTGCTAACTATATGAATGAGCGCTTCAACGAAGGTTTTGGTGAGAAACAATTCATCGTTGGAAACAAAGTTATGGCTACTCGTTATGGTGAGAATCCTCATCAAAAAGGTGCCCTGTATGAGTTTGATACACACTTTAAAGATAATTTCACAACACTTAAAGGTGAGGCTAGTTTTAACAACTTAAATGATTTAAACGGTGCTGTTAAAATTGCATCTGCATTTGGTGATGACAATGCTGTATGTATCTCTAAACATGGTAACCCTTGTGGTTTTGCTATAAAAGACAATTTATTTGATGCATACGTTGAAGCACTTAAATGTGATCCAGTATCTGCATTTGGCGGTGTTGTAGCTGTTAATGGTACTGTAAATAAAGAGCTTGCTGAAAAAA
>NVRL01000025.1 GCA_002732645.1 Sulfurimonas sp.
CCGCTATTCGAGGTAACATTGGCAATAACGAAATGAAGACCTTTAACCATTAATTTCTCGTATTATTCTTTCGGTGATTTTTTCTGCTGGCAAAGAGCCGTCAATTCTTATCCATTTTCTTTCATYYRYYRKTWSRWYTMWWYYMRCWTSYRYAAMWTTWYSAMASGCAACWAGWGACTCTTTATTTGCAAGAGCTATTTTTTTACCTGCCTCTAAAGCAGTAAGAGTCGGTCGAAGACCTAAAAAGCCTACAAGAGCATTTACAACTAACTCAGAGTCTGAATCTTGTATAACTTGTAAAATAGCATCTGAACCGGAGAGTACATTTGAGTGATTTACTTTGTGTATGTCATCAGCATCTGCAATGACTACAACTTTAGGAGAGTGTTCTAAAATCTGCTTATTTAATAGTTCTATGTTTTTTCCGCAGACTAAAATCTCAACATCAATGTTGAACTTTTTAGCAACTTCAAGCGTGTTTACACCTATAGAACCTGTTGAGCCGAGTAGTACCACTCTATACAAGTCCTCTAAGAAGTACTAGCATAACAATAGCACCAAAAAGGTATCCGTCTATTCTATCAAGAGCACCACCGTGACCTGGAAGAATATCTCCACTGTCTTTAACTCCGGCAGCTCTTTTTAGGCTACTCTCAAAAAGATCTCCAAAAATAGAGCTAGTTGCGACCATAAAAGAGATAATAAAAGAAACACCTAAATCAACGATACTAAGACCCACAAACATACCCGAGAAAGTTGCTACAACGATACCGCCGACAACACCTTCCATAGTCTTGTTTGGGCTTGTTTCACAAAAAGGTGTTTTACCGATACTCTTACCAACTGCATAAGCTCCAACATCAGTCATTGCTACAATAACTAAAAGCCATAAAAGTGAAAGCACTCCATACTCTTGATACATTGTAAATACAAAGAGCATTCCAGCTGTTGGGTAAATAAAAGGAAAAAAGTTGTTCCATGTAAGTTCTTTGTTAAAAGCCACAGCACTTGCATAAGCAACACCTGCTAAAACAAAAAGGTCATCTCCATAAGGGTAAACACCAGCCAAAAGCCAGATACCAACAGCATAAATAGTTAGTGAATTTTTCTCAACTTGAAAAAGTTTTGCGGCTTCACTGAATGCTACAAGATAGACAGCACCTAAAACTACCCACATTAGAAAAAAATTATCTACAAAACCTATAATTAAGACGACTGCTATTAGAGAAAGACCCGTAACGGTTCTCTCTTTACTTGAAGTAAGAGCTTTTAAAAATCCCATGAGTTTCCTTTTAAGGGATTATACCAAATCAGACTTTAATATCTAGTTTGTAAACAGGAAACTCACTTGCTTTTTTCTCTTCTTCATTCTCATTTTCTTCATGTTCACTTCTAGCTGTCTCTTGATCTGCTTCATTTTTTTGATGTTCACGATCAGAATCAATTTCTTGATTTTCTTCAGTTGGACGAACCTCTAAAACTTTTTCATCTTTTTCATTCGCAGATGCCTGAGCTATCATGTTTTGAAAGTCTACACGGTTATTATGCGCATTTTGCACAGAGGATACATTAGCAGTCATCTGGTTTGTAAAAATTGCACTTCCAATTGCTCCAATAGCCATAATATACTCCTCTACAGTTTTTTTAGTCTATCTTGTGTCTATCTCAATGGTCTTGTACTTATTGTAGAGCACGTTCGACCCACTTTGTATAGTCACTTCTCGTCTAGGAGTATAATCGACCAAAAACCGATCTTTTTGAGCTATTGTGAAATCAACACACAATCTTCCCGCACCCTGAATGATATTCATAGGTATATTTTGCTTATCTGTTGTGATGATTACATGAGCTGAAGGTCTATCTTTCATGTGCACCCAAATATCTTTTGCTCTAGCATTTTTCAACACTTCTGCATTACCTTTTTCATTTTTTCCAAGTTGAACTTTGTATCCTTCTATCCAAAAAGTCTCTATAGAATCATTTGTTTTTATCTTCTTAGTTTGAAGTTTTTTTGGAAAAAGAAGTTGTATTTTAGCTATATCTTTTGCCTCTTGTACAGCTRACATAAATAGTTTTATATGCTCTATTTTAGAACCAAGAGACTCTTTTTCTATATGTAAATGTAAGACTTTTTGTTTAGCTTTTTTACTTCTAGTAAAGAGAGAGTTTGCCATTTTCGCAGGAGTAGAAAAAATTCTATGGAACTCGATACTGACAAGAGTTCCATCATAATCATTTAGTTTTATACTCTTTTGATATGGCTTTATATTATGAATATTTGCTAAAACCAGATTCCCATGATGCTGACACTTTTGTACTTCTGTTTTAAGTTTTGATTCATCTTCAAGTGAAGTATATAACTTCTCTAATTTTTTTAGTTTTTTCCCTAACAAAGAGAGTTTCTGTTTCTTAAGAGATGAGAGTTTAGCTTCAAGATCTTTTGCATATTCATCATATAAGAACTGTTCTATATCTTCAAGTGGATACTCTTTTGCAATAAAAGGAGCATTTGGTACATTTAGAAGTTTTTGACCAACCCTTACTTCACGAAAAGAGGAAAAAAGATCTACATGGCGAAGAGCTTCTAGGACAACCTCATTTTCATCTAAGATAATTACATTTGTGTATTTACCGGTAAACTCAAACTGAAGTAGTGTTATCTCTTCTTTGTAAGCTGAACTGATAGAAGTTTTAAACCTTAGTATCTTATCTTCATTTATAAGCTCTACATTCAAAATATTTGCACGATTAAATCGTTTTGAGAGTAGTACATCAAATGGGGCATTGTAAACTTTTGAACGGGCATATGATGCACATTTAAAAATCTTAGAATTAGATCGCTGCATCTCAAAAAATACTTCATCATTTTTATCAAATGCTACTTTAATTATTGTGTCACTAACCCTGTAAATTGCTGATATTTTTTGAAAATTTTCTAGATATTTTTTTATTTGTTTTAAGTGTGAGAGTTTCATAAATATATTTTAGCAGATATAAAACAATTTTAAGTACAGCAGTTATATAATACTTCTAAGGCTAGCAATGAGAAAAAAAACAAATTCCGTACTAAGAACTATAAGCTCAAGCATAATCGTTACACCTATAATTTTTGCCGCAATCATTGTTTTTATAACTCTTTTCTTCTATATTCCTTACATTACAGAAAAAAATTCTATTGATATGGCTACAAAAAACTCTATTATTTCCCTAGAGCAGATTAAACTGACACGTGCTTACTATGTAGATTCCGTAGTAAAGGATGTAAAGAAGTATGCACCTAACTTAAAATTTTCATACGATCATGAAGGTGTTAATGGAGTTATACCACTTCCCACAACTACCATACACGATCTAAGTAAAATTTTTAGTAATAATAGCGGTATAAAATATAATCTATATAGTAACTACCCTTTTGCGTTTAAAAAAAATAGAAAGTTAAGTAAGTTTCAAAAAAAGGCATTAAGATATGCACAAGAGAGTGATGATGGAATATATGTAAAAAAAGATTTTTTAGAAGGGAAACCTGTTCTTAGAGTGGTAGTAACTGATTTTATGACAGATCAAGCCTGCGTAGATTGCCATAACTCACATCTAGAGAGGACATGGTCTGAGGATATGTGGGAAATTGGAGATAAAAGGGGTGTTTTAGAAATCATCACTCCTATTGATGAAATATTAGCTTCAAATTTAGAAGCTAGAAATAACATCGTGATTTTTATCTCTATTATAGGTATATTTTTGGTTCTATATATTAGCTATGTTCTGATGAAAAGGGAAAAGGAACTCTTAGATGCAAATGATGAGATTCAAGAAAAGCTAAAGAATATACTTAAAGACTTTAACAAAAATGTTATCGCTTCTACAACAGATGTAGATGGCAATATTATCTACGCAAGTGATCTTTTTTGTAAACTATCTGAGTATTCAAGAGATGAACTAGTAGGAGTAAATCATAATATAATTAGGCATGAAGATATGTCAAAAGAGTTCTATAAAGATATGTGGGAAATTATAGAGAGTGGAAAGGTTTGGAGAGGAGAGATTAAAAACTCTACTAAAAGTGGTGGTTTCTACTGGGTAGATGCTATTATTTCTCCTGTATTTAACACAAAAGGCAAGATTATAGAGTACAACTCTATCAGACAAGACATTACAAACAAAAAAGAGCTTGAAAGTCTAAATAAATCTCTAAAAGAAAAAATATCCGCAGCAGTTATTCTTACTCAAGAAAAAGAACAACATATGCTTAATCAGAGTAAAATGGCTCAAATGGGTGAAATGCTAAGTATGATTGCTCATCAGTGGAGACAACCTTTAGCAGCTATCTCTTCAACAGCTTCAGCACTGGAATTAAAGATGATAATAGACGATTATGATCAACTGGTATTTACTGCGGGAATAAAAGACATTCAAGCATACTCACAACATCTTAGTCTGACTATTAATGACTTTAGAAACTTTTTTAAAGATTCTAAAGTAGTTTCAAAGACTACATTTGAGAATATCATAGATGATACAGTTCAGATTGTAAAAACTTCTCTTCAACATCACGATACTATTTTAAGTATTCACAATGACTTTACAGATGAGTTTTGCATCTATGAAAACGAGTTTAAGCAGGTTATTTTAAATCTTATAAAAAATKCWGAAGATGCAATTATAGAAAATGGCATCAGTCATGGACTTATAGAGATAAAAACTTACAGACACGGAACAGATGCCATCTTTGAGGTTTTAGATAATGGTAGAGGAATCGATAGCGAGATAATGGCTAGAATATTTGACCCTTACTTCTCGACAAAAGATAAAAAAAGTGGAACTGGTCTTGGTCTGTATATGAGTAAAACAATCATAGAAAACCACTGTTTAGGCTCTATTGAATGCTTCAATACAGAGGACGGTGCTAGATTCAAAATAACTATTGACCCAAATAAGTTCTCTTTAGCTGATTAGGGTAGGCTCTGGCTTACCTATATAGTAACCTTGTGCATAATCAATGCCACAATCTTTAATAATATTGTAAATCTCTTCATCCTCTACAAACTCAGCTATAGTTTTTATACCCAAAGTCTTAGATAGGTTTACAATAGCTCTAGTAATAGTTCTATTTCTAGCATTTTCTTTTAAGTTTTTTATAAATACACCATCTATTTTAATAAAGTCTAAGTTAATCTCCAAGAGTCTACTAAAGTTTGAGTTCTCGATGCCAAAATCATCTATTGCGATTTTAAACCCCATAGCTCTAAGTATATTTAGCTGCTCTGTAATTTTTCCATTATTTTTTATAAGAGTGATATTTTCAAGTATCTCGAACGTAACCCTAGATGGAGAGATATTATAGGTCATCATCTTTTCATTTAAAAAATCTACCATATAGTTTTCTAAAAGATCTCTTTCTGTAATATTTATAGAAAACTGGTGTGTTTTATCTTGAAAAAATTCAAAACTTTTGTTTATCATAATTCTAGTAATTGATGTAATCAGCCCTAGTTTTTCAGCAGGGGTTATAAAGAATATAGGTGCAATTATTCTATCACCCAACACACCCCGAGCCAATACTTCATACTTAAATATTTCACCTGTCTCTGTATCTTGTATAGGCTGGAAATATGGTTCTATCTTATCATCTAAGATTAATGTTCTTGTAGTTCTAAGCCATCTAACTGCCTCTTTTTCATCTCTAAAACAGCTTATATCTTCATCAAATATCTCGTAGTGTCTACTTCCAAGGTCTTTAGACTTATCTAAAGCATATTCGCTGTTGATAAGAGTTTCTGTTGTATCGTCTAGAACTTTTGCAACACCTATATTAAATGTTATACTTAACTCAGCATCATCAACCTTTACATTTTTGTTGTCAAAAAATGCAACTATTTGCTTGCAGTATTCATGAACACCCTCGGGAGAAGTATCTTTTAACATTATTACAAATCTATCTGATTCGATTTTATAAAGCTTTGCTTTTTTATGAATATGATGTTCTAATATACGAGCAGTTCTTACTAAGACATGATTTGCAAAAACTTTTCCATACTCTTTGTTWATGGTCGAGAAATGTGACATATCTAAAAGAAGTATATAACTAAAATCTTCTTCCATCATATCTACTTGAAGTCTTTGAGAGTTTGGTAGGTCAGTATAAAACTCATGGTAACATCTATATCGAAGCTCTCTCGTCTTCTCTTCTACCTTTTTTTCTAAGTTACTTTGATACTCAATGAGAGATTTTTCAAGATCTATTCTTTTTACTATTTTAGAGATGATTATATAAAACTGTCCCAACTCTATAGGCTTTAATATATACCCATCTACCCCGAACTTGATACTTTGAACAAAGTAATCTCTATCGTCGTAAGCAGATAGTATAAGAATAGGAATAGAAGCATCGTCTCTACGTATTTTTTCTATAAGTTCTATACCGCTTAATTTTGGCATATTGATATCTGTAATAATCATGTCATATTTTTTTAGATGTTTTTTAGCATAGGCCTGTTCACCGKCAACAGCGATATCTATCTTTAAAAAAAATGTTTCTAAAAATTTCAGAGTGGAGTCTCTAGCAATCTTGTCATCTTCGACATATAGGATATTTAACTTTTTAGTACTTTTGATTAAACTATCGAGATTCTCTTTGTTCATACCTGAATGCCTATTGTTAAATTTAGTGTATTTAAATTATATCTTATAAAAACTAAGTTTATCATTATAGCTTTTTCATTGAAAATTAAAAGTATTTCACTACAATTAGGAAAATATTTTACAAAAAGAGATACATACAAACAATGATGCCTAAAGGTTTTGGTAAGAATTACTTCTCATTATCAGCAATACAAGCCCATGTTTCACAACAAAAAATCGTGGCAATGTGTGCATCAACATCAACTCTTAGTGGAAAACCGCTAACAATTAAAATAACATCCCCGCCAGTTTCTTAATCTTTAACTACAAAACAAAAAACTATACAAAAGATTAAGGTCAACCATGCAAAAAAATATAAAATTATCAATGATTTTAGTTGCTTTTTTAAGCTCACTTCATGCCCAAGATGCAAAAACAGTAGTTCTAAAACCACTTAGCATCACATCAACTGCTATCAAAACTGATGAGTTAAGATCTACAGATGCGGTAGAGATATACACACAAGATGACATTGAAAAAGCTCATGTTCAAAATATGTATGAGTTTCTAAACTCTAGAACTTCTATCATAGCTACTCCAAGTTATGGAAACCCGTTTAACCAAAAAATTGATATGAGGGGTTTTGGGAATGATGGTTACCAAAACATAGTWGTTACTATCAACGGTCRCAAAATGAACAATGTAGATATGGTTCCGGCAATGCTATCTTCTATCTCTCCGTCATCTGTTAAAAAAATAGAAATCATAAAATCAAGCGGTATCGTTGTCGGTGGAGATGGTGCAAATGCTGGTGTCATAAACATTATTACAAAGCAAAACAACGATAAAGAGGTATCATTTTATCTAGGTACTCACGGTGCGGCTGATGCATCTTTTTACTTAGGTCATAAAGATGAAAAATTATCTATCTCAGCAAGCGGTGAAGCGCAAAAAAATGCAGGAACTAGAGATATAGACTCTTCCGGAAATAAAGATGAAAATAAATTCTCTACAGGAAGCTTCAACCTCTCTTACCTAGCTACAGAAAATCTTGAGCTTAGTTTTGGTGCATCATTTGCAAGAACAGATGTTATATACGGTAGCAGTCTTACAAAAGATGAGTACAATGATGACCCTTCACAAAAAGGTTCAAGTGGTGCTACTCATCAAAAATATGACAGTGATGTTCTAAGTGCTGGAATCAAATACTACATCAATGACAGTCTATCTATCAATGCAAATGTAAATAGAGAAAAGAAAAAGTCAAACTATATTACTTACTCTTCTGTAACTAACTATGACTACAAGTCACTCTCTGCATCTGTAGATTATACTACAGATGCTCTATCTGTTAAAATCGGAGTAGATGGCTTTGACGGTGGACTTACAAGACCGACTCTTGAGCTTTCAAAGAAGAACAAAGCTGGATTTGTTATGTCTCAATTTAGACTAGATGACCTTACTTTAAAAGCTGGGTATAGATATGAGACAATAGAGTTTAATAAAAAAGACGGAGAAAATGAGACTGATAATCTTCATGGTATAGAGTTTGGTATAAACCAGACACTAAACAAAAACAGCTCAGTTTTTTTTAACTACGCTCACTCTTACCAGTCAGCTTCTCTTGATAGACTATTTAGTTTTTTTACAGGTGCTTACAAAGGTTATGTAAGTCCATCACAAGCACATAACTACACTCTTGGTTATAACCATATAACTAAGACAAACAAGTTTAAAGCATCTATCTACTACATAGATCTTAAAAATGAAATTTACTACTATGCTGACCCAGCTTTTACAAATTCTAAAAATACAAATATAGACAAGTCACATAAATATGGTTTTGATTTATCTAATCAGTTCCTAATCAATGAGCAGTTCAATATTGTTCTAAACTACAACTACGTTCAAGCAATTATAGATGAAGAGGAAGAGAATGGTGAAGACTACTCTGGAAACAAACTTCCTGGTGTTTCAGACCACAACGTAAAAGCAACTCTTGGATATACGCCAAATAAGTTTACAACTATCTCTCTGACTCAGATTTATCGTTCAGAAGCTTATGCTGCAGAGGATTTTAACAACAACTTTTCTCAAAAACAAGATCCTTACATGAGTACAGACATCTCTGCTACTTAYGCGAAAAAAACTTGGGAAGTTTTCGCTAAAATAAACAATATCTTCAACCAGTCAAATGGTTTATGGATAAAAGATGACAGTATCTACCCTGTAAACTTTACAACAACAGCTATAGCAGGCTTAAAACTAAAATTCTAGAGGGTTTTATGAGTATCAGAATTTTTTCATTTATTCTTTTTTTTACACTAAACTCTTGGGCAAATGAGAGAATCGTCTCTCTTAGCCCATCTCTCACGGAGATAGTTTACGCACTAGACAAAGGAGACTCTTTGGTAGGGACTTCTTCATATTCTTTGCATCCACAAAAAGCTCTTGAGCTTCCCATTATTGGAGGCTATAGAAATCCAAATGTAGAAAGAATATTGGCACTTTCACCTACGTTGGTAATTGGTCAAGACTTTAGCCAAAGCACTTTAGAAAAACTAAAATATTTTAAAATCAAAACATTGATGCTAGACCTAAGAACTATAGAGAGCATTAAAAAATCTATCAATATTCTTGCAAATGAGATAAACTCAAAAATGAGTAATAAGCTTATACAAGATATAGAAGATGCAACAAATAGAGCTTCAAAGAATAAAACACCCCACAGTGTGATGATAGTCTATGGACTTAGAGAGGATCTTCGCTCATCTACATACATAGCTGGACATGATATATTTTTTGAAGATATCATCAAACTTGGGGGCAACACAAACGCTTACCAAGCGACTTCAACTAGCCAGCCTGTTCTAGGATATGAAAATATCATAGCACTAAACCCTGACCAGATTATCATACTTCATTCACATGCAACAGAACCAAATATAGATGTAAAAAAAGCTCTTAAAGCTTGGTACTCTATACCTACAAATGCTTCAAGAAACAAAAATATATCCATAGTCGATGAAAACTATTTGCACATCCCATCTCACCGTGTGGCACTTACTATAAAAATACTCTCAAATGAGATGAACGAAAACTACAACGCAGGACACTAAACATGAAAACTCTAAATATATTTACAAATGAGATAGACTCACTTCCTGAGGGAAAAGCAGACTTTCTTTTAGCTGCATCTGTAACACGTACATGTGAAATAGAGGGCATCACACAAGCCGGAATTCCCGGTAAGATTCCTCTAACTCCTACTCTGGATGCTGAATTTATTACAAATGAAAAAGTATTCTCAATGCCTGAACTTGCCGAGACTCCAAAGGGTGTTCCGACTCCAGCACTCATAACAAGAGCTGCTCACAACTTAACTCCTTACTCAAATATAGAAGTTTTAAACCTTGGTCTAGATGCTATCCCTCAAAATACGCCAACACAAAGTTTTGATATATCTCCATCAGGCTCAGTTGCATCTGGAGCGAACATAGATGCCAGAGCTGTTTTTGAAAAAGGTATGATTGCAGGAAAAAACTATGAGCTAAAAGGGAACTACCTTATCTTAGCAGAGAGTACTCCCGGTGGAACTACAACAGCAACCACTACAGCACTAGCTTTAGGATATGAGTGTAGAGGAGATTTCTCTTCAAGCTTTTTAAACTCACCTGATTCTATAAAAGAGAAGACTATAAATGAAGCACTTTCACTTATTAATGATGAGATGAGCAGGTTTGAAAAACTATCTCTTGTTAGTGATAACATGCTTATTTTTTGTGCCGGCTTTTTACTTGAAGCCTCAAGGAGATTTCATGTTGTGTTAGCTGGTGGGACTCAGATGGCAGCTTGTCTTTTAGTAGCAGATGCACTTAGAGAAGATGTTCTAATAAGAGTAAAAAGCGACAACATAACACTTGCTACCACTTCATGGGTTGTAAATGACAACAACTCAGACATCAAACATATACTCTCGCTTCTAAGTTACACTCCACATGCAGTTCACACAAGTTTCTCCTTTGCAGATGCAGAGATCCCAGTACTAAAACTCTATGATGATGGAGAGGCTAAAGAGGGTGTTGGAGCAGGTGGAGCACTTGCCTATGCCAACGCAAATGGTGCGACAAACAAAGAGCTATTAGAGGCTATTGAACTTCTAATCTACAGTATGTAAAGGTAATTAGTCTTTATGAAAACTCTATTTATCGGCGGAATCARAAGTGGAAAGTCCATAAACGCTCAGGACTATATACTAAAAAACTCTAGTGTAAAACCTACATATCTAGCAACAACTGAGTTCGTAGATGCTGGTATGAAAGAGCGCATAGATGCCCACATAAAAAATAGAGGCGATGAGTTTGTTACTCTTGAAGAGCCTCTACATATCTATGAAGCCATAAGTACTAACAATAATCCTGTGTTAGTAGAGTGTGTTAGCATGTGGATAAATAATATGTTCTATCATGGTTTTACACTTGAAGAGATGCAAAAAGAACTTGAAAATATTTTAGCACTAAACCTAACTGTAGTATTTGTTCTAAATGATGTAGGTAGCGGAATTATCCCTGACAACAAGWTAGCCAGAGACTTCATAGATGCAAGTGGAAAACTTTCTCAGCTCATAGCAAGTAGATGCGATGAAGTCTATCATACTATCGCCGGCATCTCAACGAGAATAAAATGAATAACTTCTTCAAAGGTTTCGCACTAGCTGTCTCAATGCTGACAAGCATTCCATTTTTTAAAGTTCACGATTTTAACAAGGGCATCAACGGTTATGCTGTTTTGTTTTACCCACTTGTCGGTTTTTTACTTGGACTTATTTTATGGGGAACTTATTCACTTCTAGAGGGTCGTCTACCAGACTTGCATCTTGGCATCATCATCTTTACTCTTTGGGTAATACTAACAGGGGCTTTGCATCTAGATGGGTTTAGCGACACAATTGATGGGCTATTTGTTTCCAAAGAGAGAGCTATAAAAGTTATGAAAGACCCAAATACCGGTGGAATGGGTATGATATTTACAGTTACTTTTTTAATCTTAAAAGCTTCATCTTTAGCTGTTTTTGATGCTTTTTATCTTCTGCCTGTAGTTCTTCTTCTTTCTCGTTTTAATGCTGTTTTATCAATTTATTTTTTTCCATACATATCTCAAAATGGTATGGGAGCTTTGGCAAAAAAGGAACTAAAAGCCTCTCAGGTTTTAATGGCTCTTGTTTATGTGAGTATTCTTAGTATTTCAACACTTGGGCTATTTGCTTTGAGCCTTTTTATTCTATTTGTAGTAAAGAGTTTTTTCATAAGACGTTACGGTGGTTTCAGTGGTGATATTTATGGCTTTACCATAGAARTRACTGAGCTTMTYYTACTAAACGCWATWYTWCTWGGCATCRCTTYATGAAAATAACTCTARTTCGCCACGGAGAAGTTGAAGAAAAGTACATCGGATGCTATAACGGTCATATAGATATCGGCTTATCTCCTAAAGGTTACTCAGATGCTAAAGAGTTAGCAAATCACTTTAATGCATCTGACTTTGATGCCATCTTTTGCTCCAACCTTATTCGTACAAAAGAGACTATAAAACAGTTTATAGAGATTGATAAAGTCATCTACACTAAAGAGCTAAGAGAAAAATCATGGGGTGAGCATGAGGGAATGGGTTTTGAAGAGATTATATCTCAGACCAAACTAAACTACTTAGGATTTGAACAGTGGATAAATGCTCTAGGCGGAGAACGTCCCCAAGAGTTCATTTCAAGAGTTGAGAAGTTCTTCTTTGATTTTCTACCACAAATAGAAAAAGAAAATATTTTAATAGTAACTCATGGCGGAGTTATCAAAACTTTTATGCATCTGATTCAAGGTATAAGCCTAGAAGAAGCCTTTAGCACTCGTCTGCCTTACGCTTCATATGTAGTGTATAATAGTGAAACAAAAGGGCTGGATATTCATGATTAGACTCGACTCGCTAACTGTCAAGTATGACGACAAGTCTATACTCGCAAATATATCTTTAAGCGTTGAGAGTCATTTGACTATTCTTGGAGCAAATGGTTCTGGAAAAAGCACCTTGGCTAAAGCACTTTGTAACCTTATAGAGTATGAGGGAAGTGTTAGCATCTATGGTCAAGACATCAAAGAACTATCTTTAAAAGAGAGGGCTAAACTACTCTCATACATTCCGGCAAAACTTGAAGTCTATGACCCCTACATAAGTGTAGAAGAGTTTGTACTTCTTGGAAGATTTGCTCACAAAAATAACTTTCTTGACTATTCAGACAAAGACAAAAAAATAGCTCAAAACACGCTAGAATTTTTAAAAATCTCGAATCTAAAAGAGCATACTCTAAACTCTCTTAGTTCAGGGGAATCTCAACTAGTTCTCATCGCAGGAGCACTAACAGCGCAGAGTAAAATCATCATACTTGATGAGCCTACGGCTAACCTAGACCCACACAATGCTAAAAAAGTAGCACAACATATAAAAGGTCTAAAAGATTATCATCAAGTCATACTCATCACACATGACTTGCATCTGGCATCTTTCATAGACTCACCAACCCTGTTTATAAAAGACTCTAGTACTACTTACTTTGATAACAAAGCAGAATTTTTCAACAACTCTACGCTTGCTAAACTTTATGGTGTAGAGTTTGAAGGTCTGGCGGTGAAGTATGAATAAGTACCTAGTTTGGTTTTTACTCTTTTTAGTGCTTCTTGCATCTCCATTCATCGGGGCAATCTCTTTAAACATGAGTCAGGTTTTTGTCAGTGGAACTCTTCACAACTCTATATTTTTAGATCTTAGAGTTCCTCGTGTTTTGTTTGCATTTGCAGCTGGTAGCATCTTGGCACTTAGCGGTCTACTTTTTCAAACACTATTTAGAAATGCACTAATGACTCCATACACTCTGGGCATCTCAAGCGGTGCTGTTTTAGGTGCTGGGATAGCCATTAAACTAGGGCTGGGAAGTCTTGTTTTTGGTATCGCTGCCATTAGTCTGTTCGGTTTTATGGGAGCTATACTTACAGTTTTACTACTCATCTATTTATCTAAGTTTTTGAAGCATTCACACTTTGAGTCACTTCTACTTTTGGGTATCTCTCTCTCACTCTTTTACACCTCTGCAATTATGGTTATCTTCTATCTTGGAGATGCTATGCAAAACGATATTCTTCTACGCTTTACGATGGGTTCACTATCCATCATAGGCTGGGTGCATCCGACAAGTGTAGCTATCATAGCAGTTATCCTGTTTTTGGTTATTTACCTATACCGCTATGAACTACAGCTTCTTAGCATCTCAGATGAAAGTGCACAGCTTCGCGGAGTAAATACAAAAAGGACAACTCTTATACTTCTTATAGTCTCCTCTTTTGCCATAGGAACACTTGTAAGTATCAGTGGTCCTATTGGTTTTGTGGGGCTTATAGTTCCTCATATAGTCGCAAAACTACATCCTGTTACTGTAAATAAACGCATAGTAAAAACTGCTCTTTTTGGCGGATTTTTCCTAGTCTTTTGTGATACTCTCACAAGAAGCTTGCAAACTCAGAGTGAGCTTCCTATAGGGATAGTTACAGCCCTTATCGGTGGACCATTTTTTATATACCTAATTATTAACAGAAGCAAAAAGGCTTAGAATATGGGAGTAAAAACAACTATCACTCTTAAAGAGCTAAACGAGCTTTTCCCTACTTACCATTTTACTGAGCTTACTCCAACAACTTCTGGCATCATCGACACGACTTACATAGTTCATGCTGGGACTACAGGCTACATACTCAAAAAATATGAGCGTGATATTCCTAATTAAATAGCACTCGACAAACAACTACTAAGTAAGTTAAAGTCATCTGGTCTAAATGTTCCTACATGTCTTAACGATAATGACGGCTGGTACATCTATGAAAAACTAGAAGGAAAGCATCCCATAAATGTTAAAAGCTATCATATCCAAGCTCTTGGAAGATTTATGGCGAAGATGCACAGACAAACTTCAAAGATAAAGTGCGAGTCTAATGTTATCATCGAAGACGAAGTAACTGAGTCTCTGAACTACGTAAAAGCAAATTTTTTTAGTTACTACAAAAGATTTGAGTTTTTGAAAAACTTTACTCATAATCACGATGCTATTATTCACGGAGATATTTTTAAAGACAACACTATCTTCAACGGTAAAAAAATAGGCGTGATTGATTTCATAGATTCATCATGTGGAACTTTTGCTTATGACGTAGCAGTTGCACTTGTCGGTTTTGATGCAAGAGAGCATCATGACTACTATATAAATCTATTTTTGAAAAACTACAACCAACACGCTCCTAAAAAACTAAGTAAAAAACTAGTCAAAGAGAAGATGAAAACGGCAGCAAATTTCTTTGCACTAAAAAGAGTTCATGAGTATAAAAATACAAAACGGGCAAGAGAGYTATTAACTTGAAACACGGTGCTAACATCTACAAGTACGCTTCACAAATCGGGTGCAAGTCAGAAGAGATAATAGACTTCTCATCAAACATAAATAGCTACCATCCAAGTATAACCATAACACATACAAACGACATGTTAGTCAAGTATCTAGATTCAAACTACAGCTCTTTAAAAAAGTCTATCGCTAAAAAATACGAAATTAAAAAGTCTCAAATAGCTCTTTACAACGGTGCCACTTCTGCTATCTTTGAACTCTTTAAAACATTCAAAAAAAAGAAGACCTACCTCTACGCTCCGCTCTATGGAGAGTATGAAAAAGCAGTACAAGACAAGAGCAAAATAGTCAAAATCAACCGCTTTAAAAACCTCTACACAAAACCAGAAAAAGGCTCCGTAGTAGTCTTTGTAAATCCATCGACTCCAGATGCTTCGTACTATAAGTTAAAGAAGCTTTTTAGCATCTGGAAAAAGCAGAAGTGCACAGTTGTTCTTGATGAATCGTTTTTAGAGTTCCAAAAGCTACAATCTTTGAGAAATCAAATCGATTCTTATAAAAAACTCTACATAATCCAATCGTTTACTAAGTTTTATGGCTGTGGTGGAGTGAGAATAGGTGCAATATTTTCAAATAAAGAGAATGTTCAGATGCTAAAAATACCGATGTGGAATCTCTCTGCTTATGATGCAGAGTTCTTAACAAAGAGGCTTAAAGACAAGGACTTTGACGAACAAAGTAAGAAGCTCCATAAAAGACATAAAAAAGAACTTCTTCGTATTTTAAAAGAGTCGAAACTATTTTCAAAAATATACAAAAGTGACTCTAACTTTGTCATGGTGAAATCAAAAAAATCAAAAGGGATATTTGAGCATCTACTAAGCGAAAAAATCCTAGTTCGAACTTGTGAAAGTTTTGACTTTCTAAACAACAAGCATCTACGCTTCGCAGTCAAAAATTCTAACGCTCATAACAAACTAACTGAAGGTTTGGAGAGTTTCTAGTTAGTTGTTATTCAAAAAATCAGAAACGAAACCTTTATCGTTTAACACTCTCATAATTCCTCTTAAAAGATAATTATTTACAAACCTAATTGTATAAATTCTGCCACCTTTAGAAATAGGTTCTATAATTCCTTTATCTTTGAGTTTACCCATAACAGCTGATTTTTTCTTAGAGTCATCTATTCCTAAAAAACTCAGCTCTTCTGATTTCATTGACATATCATCTTTGTTAATTAGGTACTCTAATATTTTAAACTCTTGATTTGTTATATGCTCACTWTCAAGTGCAAGTATAAGAGTAGGCAAAAGAATTTCTTTTGTTACATATGTCATATCTAACAAAGAATCTATTTTTTCTATTTCATTTTTTAGCCCTAGAAGAAAGTATTCACACCACTCTAAAATATCATCATCAGCTAAGGAATCAGCTTTAGACAACATTTCATAATACTTATCTCTATCAGTATAAAAAACAGATGATGGATTAATAAGTCTTCCGGTTTTAACTTGAAAACCCAACTTAATTAAAAATGCATAGTTTAATAATCTTCCCATTCTTCCATTTCCATTATCAAAAGGGTGAATAAATTCAAATCTATGATGGGCTATTGCTACCATTAAAAGTTGATATTGCTCTTTGTGTGCAAAATTTATAAAATCAACAAACTTTTCAAAATGCTCTTGTAAAAGAAAATGCTCAGGAGGAGTATGACCGGAACTTTTTATTTTTACATTATGTGTCCTAAGTTCACCAGGATTTTTCGATCCTTCTCCATGTGGTGGTTTAGTTAAATCTTTTGTTATTATTTTATGGATTTCTGAAATATATGCACGATTTAAAGTAGTGTTTTCATCTGTATTATCTTCAATAAAATCTATTGCCTTTTCTAGGTTTTTAATCTCATCGTTATTTTCATCATTTACATTTTTTTCTATGATTTTTTCTACATATTCTGAGAGTGTTGTATTGTTTCCTTCTATTCTTGCAGAGCCTAAAGTTTCTAAAATATGAAAAATATCTTTCAACTGAAAAAAAATATGAGCAGGAACATCACCACCTAATCTTTTAGTTCTTAGTTTTTCTAAGTCTAAAATTATACTTGCTAGTTCACTACCCCATGATGGGTCTGGAATATTAATATTTTCCATAATACTTCCTCTTAAAATTTTCTTTACTTCCAATTCATAGGTCTTAAAGCTCTATTATAGCGTAATTAAATTATTAATATTTATTTATTACTTCCTTTTTACAACATGCACTACTTCCATTTTATTGAAATACTTAGCATCTTTTTGAGAAAATATTGTAAGTCTATCACGATAATAGCACGATTAAAAACACTGCTTAATTTAAAAAAAGATACAATCAAACATCTGAGTTAGCAACATAGGAAGAATATGGAATTAGTTTATTTATGGGTTGAAGATTATAAAAATATCAAGAAACAAGGGTTTAATTTTTCGCCTAAGTTTGAGTGTAACTTTGATGAAGAAACTAATGAATTAACTGTAGATGAAAACAAAGATACATTTGAAAACTTCTTTGGTAATAATATAAATATTACTGCTATTGTTGGAGAGAATGGGAGCGGGAAAAGTAGTTTACTTACATATTTATGCATGATGACAGGTGAGGTGTCTATTAATGTTTTTTCATGTATATTCAAAGAAAACACTATTGAAATTCAAATATATAATGATTGTTGCAAAAAATTTAATGTAATCAATAATAGTAATTATACAATTAGCACAACATCTTATCAAAAAGATGAGAATTATAAAAATCCAAAATCACATATCTTTAATGATTCAGAATTTATCTATTACTCGAACTCACATTTAGAACTAAATTCTGTATTTGAATTTAAGAATAATTTTAATTTCATTGGTTTTTTAGACAAAGAGCATACCTTCAATTTAAATCAATACCATAACAAATTGAATGAGAATTTAATTTATTTGTTCACTCAACATCCAGAATTTGCAAAATCAACTTTTGACAAATTTAAAATAGCTTATCCTAAAGATATTTTAGCAATACCTTCATCTTTGTTATCAAAGAAAGCAGATGATACGACAATTACGGGTGATTTTTTACATTTACCATTAATAGAAGTTTTAAATAAATTATTTGAAAATAGATGGAATATTATAATCAATGATACGCAATACGATGAAAAGGCAGAAAAGCAAAAAATAAAAAGTTTTATTAAGAAACTACATAATATCTATTTTAGAAATAGACAAAATATAAATAAAGACTTTCTACTAACTCAATTTCTTATTCAAGATATTTTTAAATATTTTGAAAAGCATAAAAAAAGACCTATAGGCGAAGATTTTCATAGCTTATTAGTAAAAATAATTATAGAAGAAA
>NVRL01000026.1 GCA_002732645.1 Sulfurimonas sp.
AGATAAAATAGAAAAAGAAGAAGCGGTAAAAATTAATTTAAAAAGAATAGATAGTTATTTTGAGATATTTGATTATGATAATAAATCAATATTTTATACAAGACAAGGTAGAGATAAAAATGAAAAATATCACACATTATCAATACCAACATTAAAAAGAATGTATGATGAAGAAGAAAATAATTTTCTCAAAGGTGGTTTAAAAACTTAYTNAKSNTKSYRKTGTTAAAMGYANTKATKGRNNATWKKTAAAGANANANNNGAARANGYKRAANATRANTGMRSAWAAMAACTNTYWWCWTANTMATAGAYGAAATWAACAGAGGAAATATCTCTAAAATATTTGGAGAGCTAATTACTCTTATAGAAGAAGATAAAAGAGATACATACGAAGTAACTCTTCCGTACTCAAAAGAGAGCTTTAAAGTACCTTCAAATCTTTATATCATAGCCACTATGAACTCTACAGATAAATCTATTGCTACAGTTGATATAGCTCTAAGAAGAAGATTTACATTTTTAAAGATGAAGCCAAATTTAGAGTTGGTTACATATGCAGATGCTAAAAAACTTATGGAAGATTTAAATATATTTATAAAAAAGAATCTTGGCGAAGATTATATGCTAGGACATAGTTATTTTATGAAAGTTCAAAATAATGAAGATTTAGAGTTTGTTAAAGAATACAAAATTAAACCCCTTTTAGAAGAGTATTTTTATGCCGATGATGTTAAGCTTCCAGAAATATTATCTATGCTTACAAAGGAAAATAATTAATGATAAGAGAGTTAGCTCAAGATTTAGTAGACTTGATTTTTGATTGGGGATATGTAGGCATCTTTTGTCTTATGGCAGTAGAGAGTTCATTTATACCATTCCCTAGTGAAATCATCCTAATACCAGCCGGATATTTGGCATCTAAGGGTGATATGAGTATAGGTATGATATTGCTTAGTGGATTAGGTGGTTCAATGGTTGGTGCTTTTATAAACTACTATTTGGCTCTTAGTCTTGGTAGAAAAATTCTAAAAAAATATGGAAAATACTTTTTTATAAAAGAGAGTGCCTTAGATAAGATGGATATTTTCTTCCAAAAACATGGACATATCTCTACTTTTACAGGAAGACTTATTCCCGGTATTCGTCAACTGATTTCTATACCAGCGGGCTTAGCTCGTATGAATTTGGTCGAGTTTTCAGCATATACAGCCTTAGGAGCTGGTATCTGGGCACTTACACTTACTATGTTGGGTTATTTTATAGGAGAAAATCAAGAACTTATAGATACTTACTTAAAGCAGATTACAATAACTGTTGTACTGCTTCTGGTTTTACTTGGTTCTTGGTATATTTATTATCAAAGAAATAGAGGAGTTAAAAGTGAATAATATGGATTTAATGTTTGGAACAGGTTTTCTTGGAACAAGAGCACCGATATTTATGGATGTAGTAACTCTAATAGTTGCATTTTTACCTTTATTAGTTGCGAGTGCTATCTATTTAGCTAAAACAAAAAGATATAAAGCACATGCTTATGCACAGATATTTATATTCGCTTTCTCTGTTATAGTTCTTGGTTATTTTGAAACTGGAGTAAGAATGGTTGGTGGTTTTGACTTTTTTATGAAAGATAGTGGAGTGCCACACAACTATGCACTAATAGTACTTATCTTTCATATAGCTATATCTGTAATTACACTTATAGTTTGGGCTACAACTCTTTTTATGGCGAAGAAGCAGGTACAACTAAGTAAACATAGAAAAGCTGGGATAATTACATTTACGGGAGTTGTTATGACTTCACTTACTGGCATCTGGGTCTACTTTTTGATGTTTGTCTACTAATGCACTTGGCTTGAGCGTATGGAATATTTTTTGCCTTTGACTTGAACGCAAGGAATATTTTTTGAAAAAAAATGTTCACTGGAGTTCAAAATAGAGTCAATGGTACTTAAAAATGTTCACGGAAGCTCAAAACAGAGCCAAGTGTAGTTCCACCTCGGGAGAGGATGGAACGAGAAAGCTTCGCTTGGATCGCTGAGACCACTAAAGATAATTTCTAAAAACTATAAAATATAAAGGAATTTAAATGATTGAAATTGACGATAAAGCACCAGGATTTTGCTTACCAAACCAAGACGACATAGAGATATGTCTAAGAGATTTAAAGGGAAAATGGATAGTTCTTTATTTTTACCCAAGAGATAATACTCCGGGATGTACAACTGAGGCTTGTGAGTTTACAGAAGCAGCTCCAGACTTCTCTGAGCTAGATGCAGTTATCTTAGGTGTAAGTGCAGACTCTACAAAAAAACATCGTAGTTTTATAGAGAAAAAAGAGCTAGGCATTACACTTCTTAGTGATGAAGACACATCAATGATGCAAGAGTATGGTGTATGGCAGTTAAAGAAAAACTACGGAAAAGAGTATATGGGAATTGTTCGTACTACTTTAATTATTAACCCTGAGGGAGTTGTAAAAGCTCTTTTTGAAAAAGTAAGAGTTAAAGATCATGTGGCTAAAGTTCAGGCTGAATTAAAGCAACTTCAAATTAAATCTACTTTAGAAATATCATAGTTATTCCAGGGTTTTCCTGGAATAAAATTACTAATACTTATAACGAAGGTAAAAACGTATATCTTGGGCTGTGTCTACATAGTTAGCAGCACCAGGCATAGTGCTTGTTATTTTAGTTGATGCTCCTGATGTATTTCCAAAGAATCCATTACTGCCACTATATTTATAATCAATATATGTATAACGAATTTGCATAGATAAAATATCTTCTATTAAGTATTCTGTTAAGTAAGCTTCATAAGCATCACCACGAGTTGCAACTTTTGAACCTATATTTGTATCCTCACCGTATGTAATACTTCTCCAGTACTCAGAACCATGATTATACTCAAGACCCCATCYTCCATCTTCTGTAATAAGAGAAGGAAATTGTGTACCTACCCAGTATGATGTACCGGTAACACTTTCACCAATCGCTGAACCTAACATTCCCTCCCCACTATTTGGATTTGTGATACTCATAGCACCACTTACAAAGAATGTTGTATCATCAAGAAACTCACTTATATCATTTCCTATACCATTTATAACAAAGTTTGCAGTCATACTATGCATACCACCAACGGTAGTGAACGATGTGTCTGTTGGAGTTGCCATAGTCATATCAATAAGGTTATTTGCATAGTAATATTGTGTACCAATAGAATATTGACCGTCATCATATGGAACAAAGATAAGACCTGCTAAGTCTATATTAGTGTTATCGTTTGTAACACTAGCGTAAGGAGTAGATGTAAACTTAGGRGCTGCATTACTCATAGCACGACCGGCACAAAGCTTGATGTACATTCCATCTACCCATTTGTCAAAACTAAACTTTGAACTAAGACCATCAAACTCAACATTTATAGTGTGAGCCATTGGTGAAGATGGTTTATCATCTTCACGAAGGCTTATAAGATGTCCATTTGTAGATGGACGACGACCAACACTAAAAGTCCATGGAACATCWGTTCCAATGAATGTGTTATTTCTATATAGAAAGTATGCTGAACGAACTCTCAGTGTATCATCATAAGCGTTTTCATTTGCAATCCAGTCAAATGTTTCATAAGCGTTACCAGTACTCGCACCTGAACGTTGACCAAAAGCTTTGTTGTAAGCTAACTGACCAGTAAAGCTAAGATTTTTAGTAGCTAACCAGTTCATATTTAACCATAGACGGTTTGTCATAAATGCGTCATTGTTCGCCTCTGAACCATCAGCCATTTTATAGTTAAGATTCTCTAGTGTAAACCTATAATCAACATTAAATTTCAGGTGATTACCGGATGTTGCTTTGTTTAGTTCAGAGATGCTCTCTTGCATGTCGGCAATCTCTTCTTCTATGTCCATCTCCTCGTTTTCATCTTCTTCTCCGTCTTCTGATTCTTCTTTTTCACCAGAATCCTCATCGGCTTCTTCATTCTCTGCATCTGAATTTTCAGCTTTTTCAGAACCTTGTTCTTTTTTGAGTGTAGAGAGCTCTTTTCTTAGCTCTGCCATCTCATTTTCCATTGCTTGAAATCTATCAAACATAGACTCAGCACTAAGATTAGTAGTTAAAAGAGCAGCTGCTGCTAAAGATAATAGGAGTGGTTTATTCATTAAATTTCCCTTTTTTATATAAAATTGTGTTACAAATATAACACTTTTTTATAATATATTTGTGATACTATACTATAGCTAATATAAATTTTTTTTGAAGTTCCACATTTAATAGTATAAAAAATAGTTATATTGTTACTAATCGGATACTAATCAGCAAAATAGTTACGTGGCTTATAAAAGCTACATTTAAATATATTTTGAGTATAATTCGCGGATTTTTCTTCTGTAATTACACAAGAAAATATTAACAGATTATGTCAAAAGTTAGTGCAACTCTCTTTTTTAAGAGATGCTTGTCCGACATTCTCAAAGCAAAACTAGCAAAACTCTGGCTTGAAACAAAGCCTTTAAGGATTACCTATGGTAACTATGAAAGACCTTTTAGAATGTGGTGTACACTTTGGACACCAAACTCGTCGTTGGAACCCGAAAATGAAAAAATACATCTTTGGTGTTCGTAAAAATATCTATATTATTGACTTACAAAAGACTCTWCGTTATTTCCGTAGCACGTATACAATCGTTATGGATGCTGCTGCTGAAGGTCAAACAATATTATTTGTTGGTACTAAAAAACAAGCTCGTAACTCTGTAAGAGATGCTGCAATCGCTTGTGGTATGCCATATGTAGATAACAGATGGTTAGGCGGTATGCTTACTAACTTTCCAACTATTCAAAAGTCTATCCGTAAACTTGACATTATTACTGAGATGCAAGAAAATGGTCAAATTGAGCTTTTAACTAAAAAAGAAGCTTTAATGCTTGCTCGTAAAAAAGAGAAACTTTCTGCATATTTCGGTGGTATCCGTAACATGAAGAAACTTCCAGATATGTTATTTGTTGTAGATGCAGTAAAAGAGCATATTGCTATTTTAGAAGCAAGATGTTTAGGTATTCCAGTTGTAGCTCCACTTGATACTAACTGTGATCCAGATTTAATTGATTACCCAATTCCTGGTAATGATGATGCTATTCGTTCAATCCAACTTTTTTGTCGTGAAATGACTGCTGCAATTAATGAAGGTAAAGCTCTTAGAGATGCACCTGCGGAAGAAGAAGTAGCTGAAGAAGCTGCGACTGAAGAAGTAGCTGAAGAAGCTGAAGCAAAAGAAGCACCAGCTAAAACAGAAGAGGCATAATCATGGCAGTTACGGCAGCAATGGTTAAAGAACTTCGTGGGGCAACTGATGCACCAATGATGGATTGTAAAAAAGCTCTAGTTGAAGCTGATGGAAACATGGCAAAAGCAACTGAGTGGTTAAAAGAACGTGGTATCGCTAAAGCAGCTAAAAAAGCTGATAGAGTTGCTGCTGAAGGTCTTGCTGGAATCGTTATCGCTGATGACTTTTCTAAAGCTACTGTTATTGAAATCAACTCTGAGACTGACTTCGTTGCTCAAAATGAAGGTTTCCAAAACCTTGTAAAAGATGCAACCCAAGAAGTTTATGCTAACCAGCCTGCTGATGTAGCTRCATTTAATGCTTCTGCATTTGGTGAAACTTTTGCAGCTGAAGTAAATAAAATTGGTGAAAAAATTGAACTACGTCGTTTTGGTACTCTTAACGCTGATTCAACTACTGCACTAAATGGTTACATTCACTCAAACTCTCGTATAGCAGTTATTATTGCCGCTAAATGTGACAGTGAAAAAACTGCCCAAGGTATGAGAGCAACACTTAAACAAGTTGCTATGCATGCATCTGCAATGAAACCAACTACTTTAACTTATGAAGATTTCGATCCTGCATATGTTGAGAGTGAGACTAAAGGTCGTATCGAAGCTCTTAAAAAAGAGAACGAAGAACTTTCTCGTCTTAAAAAACCTCTTAAAAATGTACCAACGTACATCTCTAAGATGCAATTAACTGATGAAGTTATGGCTCAAGCTGAAACTGATATCAAAGCTAAACTTGCCCAATCAGGTAAGCCTGAGAAAATCTGGGATAAAATTGTTCCTGGTCAAATAGCTCGTTTTATTCTTGATAACACTATGTTAGATCAAGAACAAGCTCTATTAAACCAGCAATATGTTTTAGATGATAAATTAACAGTAGCACAAGCTATTGATGCAGCTGCTGCATCACTTGGTGGAACTGCTGAGATTACTGAATTTATTCGCCTTGAAGTTGGTGAAGGAATTGAGAAAAAAGAAGACGACTTCGCTGCAGAAGTTGCTGCACAAATGGGTTAAGCATATTGCTTAACCTATTCGCCTAACAAAATACCTTACCCCACTACTTTTTACTTTACAAACTAATAATCAATACTAATAAAATGTATTCCTAATAAATAACTTATTTTAATATAGTTGTGTATATTAATTTTTTTTATGCTACTATCAATTATAAGAAATAGTAATATAATGTCCCTGAAATATATAGGAGATAAAAGTATGAAAGAGTTCGTTTATTATTCCCAAGAAACCCCAGATTTTCCGCTAGATGAAAGCATCTATATCGCTAATAGTGCCTTAAATGTCATTGAAGAAAAATTCATTGTCTCAAACTCAAATAACATTTCTTCTGAAATATTAGCTAATGAAATTGATTTTTATATAAATAATACAGAAGACTCAATAGCAAAAAAAATAAAAAATATAGAAAAGCTTTATGAGATAAATGCACTTCGTTTTGATTTAGCTCAAGATATAACTTATACTCAAAGAGTATCTAAAGAAGTTTTATTAGTTTCAACTTTAGGGCAAAAAGAAGAATTTTTAAAATCAATGGTTCCAGATGAATTTAATTTATTTCATGTTACACCAGAAGTAGTTAAATCTATCTCCGGACACATTGGCAACTTAACAGTAGTTGTAAATGATAATTTCAAAGATGCAACACTCAATATTTCTCAAATAGTATGGTATGACCAGAGTGATTTGGCAACTGCGCAGAGTGGTTCTTTTGACCCGTTAGAGAGTTCCCTCAATGATGTTCTTGCAACTCTACGACTTAACATAAGCAACTATGAATATAAAAAGTTTACTGTTTATGATTCAAATATTTGTCAATACCATGAGCGAAGAGAAGAAGTATGTTCAAAATGTGAAGAGGTATGTCCTACTGTTGCAATTGTAAAAATAGATGAGATTAAACATCTGGAATTTTCACAAATAGACTGTCATGGCTGTGGCGGCTGTATATCTGTATGTCCATCAGGTGCATTAGACTATGCTCCTCAAAATAGAGAAAGTATCTATCTAATGGCTGACTTTTACAATGGACATATTCCTTTAGTTATTCCTCAAAAAATGGATATAAAAAACCTAGATATAAAGCTAAAAGAAAATATTTTACCTTTTGCAATTGAAGGTGAAAAGTTTTTACATGAGGGAACACTACTAACACTTTTGCAAGAGTCCGGTTCACAACTGATTTTTTACTCCGACTTTTTATCTAAAGGGACTAAAGACTCTATCTCGATTTTAAATCAAATATATCAAAAAAAATACTCTGTAGATGCAGTCATCGTAGCAATGAATGAAAAAGAACTTGTAGATGCATTAGAAGAAGTTGATTTTGTTAAAAACTCTAGATTTAAAATGAATGAATTAARCACAAGAAAAAGAGAAATATTCTCAACTAGACTTAAACATATAGTTGGAGATGATGACTTAGGAGAAGTACAAACAGGTGAACRTATTCACTATGCAAAAGTAAATGTCAATGAAGCCAATTGTACTCTTTGTCTAGTATGTGTCGGTGCTTGTAATGTAGATGCAATTACTGCAAACATTGATGATAATTCTCTTAGAATAAATCCTAGCATCTGCACAGGATGTGGGTACTGTGAAGTTTCTTGCCCTGAAGTAAACTGTTTAACTATAGAACAAGATGTTATCAAGCTAAACCCTTCTTGGTTTAAAGAAGAGGTACTGGCTAAAGATACTCTTTTTGCCTGTGTTGAATGTGGCAAAGAGTTTGCAACGACAAAAGCAGTAGAGAAGATTGCAAATATGATGGCTCCAATATTTGCTCACGATCCAATAAAAGAGAGAACACTTTATTGTTGTGAGGATTGTAAACCTAAGATTATGATGAAAAGTTATATGGAAAATAGAAATCTATATAACAAAGAAGGAGAAACTATATGAATGAAGAAAAAATAAACAAAGCGAGAGCTTTATATTATGCAATGTTTTCTAGGTGTTTTGTTTTTACAACTGACAATTCTAGATATTTTGAACTAATTGATTTTATCGACATATTAAAAGAAAATCCACTAGACAGAATGTCTGCAAAAGCACTAGAAGATATAAGAGCACTTATTAAGTCTGATTCTAATGTAGCATTTATGAGTGAGTATGATGATATATTTCACTCTCCTGAGACCAAAAATATCAGAACTACTGCTTCTTATTGGGATGAAAATGTAGAGAGTGGTAAAAAAAGAGTTCAGATGAAAAACTTCTTAGGCAAAACAAAAATAAGAAGAGATGCAAAAACCTATTTTGATTATGAGGATAGTATTGGATTTATATTTACAGTTATGAGTGAGTTGTCTGATCTCATAGCAAATGGTGATGCACAGTATAAAAACACTTCACATTGTATCTTTGAAGAAATTTTAAATGAGTTTATAGATGATTTTTCAAGAGAACTTTATGAGCATGAAAGTGCAGATATCTTTAAACATGTAGTCATCATACTAAAGTCTTTTGTTGAGTTTGAAAGAATTTACTTAGAAGTCTCTGCTCCACCTGCTAGACAAAGAACTGTTAAACAAGAAATGAGTGAAGAAGAGATTACACAAGAGGAACATGACAGACGAGAGAGAAATAGAGTCTTAAGAGAATCGGGTCCAAAAAAAGAACAGGATTCTTGTTCTGTAGAGGTAGCTTCGGATGTGGAAGTAGATATATAGTCACGACTGATGTGAGGCTTAAGTAAGATTGATTTATCGGTTTTATTTAAGTCTCATATCTTTTGGGGCTAATCACAATTTAAAGGAGACAACTATGCAAGAAAGTAGAAGAAATTTTCTAAAAAATAGTGCATTGGTTGTTGGTACCGCTGCTGTCGGTGCCACGGCGTTAGCTGCTAATAAAGAAGAAGCTTCTTTTGAAGCTAATTCGCACGGAGTAGTTGTAGGAAGCTCGACTAAAAAAGAGGTTCTATATAAAAAAACACAAGCTTGGGAAGATTTCTATAAACAAGCTTTATAGTAAATAAGGAGTCATAATGAGTGCATTTGATACGTTAAAAGCTCAAATCGGTAGACGGTCCTTTTTAAAAATGGCCGCTGTCGCAACAGCTGCAAGTGTTACAAATAGCTTCGCTAACGATGGTATAACAAGAGCCGCAACTCAAGAGGAAGTGAAAAATCCTTTTCCTGGTTCTAAGCATGTTAAATCAATCTGTACAGCATGTTCTGTTGGATGTGGTGTAATAGCTGAAGTTCAAAATGGTGTTTGGGTTAGACAAGATGTTGCACAAGATCATCCTATATCTCTTGGTGGTCACTGCGCAAAAGGTTCTGATATGATCGATATGGTTCGATCAGATGTCAGACTAAAATATCCAATGGTTAAGAGAGCTGGAAAGTGGAAAAGAATCTCTTGGGATAATGCACTGGATGAGATTTCTACAAAATTAGAAAACCTAAGACAAACAGCAGGACCAGATTCAACAATGTTCTTGGGCTCAGCAAAGTTTGGTACAGAGCAATCTTACTACTATAGAAAGTTTGCTGCAATGTTTGGAACAAATAATATAGATCACCAAGCTAGAATTTGACATAGCTCTACAGTTGCCGGTGTGGCAAATACATGGGGTTATGGTGCTATGACAAATTCACTAGGAGATATCCAAAATGCTAAAGCTATTATTATATTTGGTGCGAATCCTGCGGTAAATCACCCAGTTGGTTTTCAACATTTCTTAAAAGCTAAAGAGAGAAATAACGCAAAAATAATCGTTGTTGATCCAAGATATACAAAAACTGCTGCTAAAGCAGATCTTTATGCACAGATTAGACCTGGTACTGATATTCCATTTATGTATGGAATGCTAAATATTATTTTTTCAAAAGGTTGGCATGACAAAGGCTTTATAAAAGATAGAGTTTATGGAATAGAAGACATTATGGAAGAAGCTAAAAATTGGCCGATTGAAAAAGTAGCAGATGTGACAGGTGTAGATGCTAGTCTGATTATTCAAATCACGACAGCGTATGCAAAACAAACTCCTGGGACACTGATATGGGCTATGGGTCTTACTCAGCATAGTAATGGTTCATCTAATACTAGAATGGCTCCAATCTTACAACTTGCACTTGGAAATATAGGTCTAGAGGGTGGTGGATGTAACATTCTTAGAGGTCATGACAATGTACAAGGTGCTACAGATATGGCATGTTTATCTGACACATTACCCGGCTACTACGGTTTAAGTGACGGTTCATGGAAATACTTTGCTTCATCTTGGGGTGTTGATTATGAATGGCTAAAAGGCAGGTTCAAAACTAAAGAATGGATGAATAAAAAAGGCTTTACACTAGCTAGATGGTGGGCTGGAGTTCTTGCAGGAAATAAAGGTGAAGATGCTATTCATAATAATGGTACAAATCTAAAAGCACTATTTGTTATGGGTAACGGTATTACATCAACTGCTCAAACTAAAAAAGTTAAAGAAGCAYTGGACAATCTTGAGTTGGCAGTGTTTTGTGATCCTTTTGTAAATGAGGGCGCTATTCTTACTGATAAGCAAGATGATGTTTATATATTACCGGCTGCTACTCAGTTTGAGACTTCAGGTTCAGTTACTGCAACAAACAGAGCTGCTCAGTGGAGAAGTAAAATTATTGAACCGATGTATGAGTCTAAAACAGATGAAGATATTATGTTTGAACTAGCTAAAAGACTTGGGTTTTATGATGAGTTTACTGCCGGTATGAAGATTAAAGAGAATAAAAAAGATTTTACTTGGCCAGAAGATGCAACTGATGAGATTGCAAGAATCATTAAAACTATTGGTTTAACAGGATGGACGGCTAAAAGATTAAAAGCACATCAAGAAAATTGGCATATGTTTGATCAGATATCTGGTAGAGGATATGGCAAGATGAARGGTGAGTATTATGGGTTGCCGTGGCCATGTTGGACTGAAACACATGCAGGGTCACCAATACTCTATGACATAAATAAAAGTGTTGCAGAAGGTGGAATGGGATTCAGAAATAGATTTGGGCTAGAACATGAAGGTGTTGATTTACTTGCCGGTTCCGGAAGTGCTCCTAAGTCTTGTGTAGTGAAAGGTGGACATCCTGAAATAACTAGAGATAATATTGAAACTGTTCTTGGAATAACTCTAAGTAGTGAAGAAAAAGCACAAATAGGTAAAAACTGGAAAGTTGATACCTCTAATATTATTGCAGATAAGTGTATGCTAGCAGGTATTGCTCCTTATGGAAATGCTAAAGCTAGAGCTAAAGTTTGGACATTCCCTGACCAAATACCTTTGCACAGAGAGCCTTTACACTCTCCAAGAGAGGATTTGACGAAGAAATATCCAAGTTTTGACGATAAAGAGAATCACTTTAGAGTTGATACGAGATATATTTCTGAGCAGAACAAGCAGGATTGGTCTAAAGATTTTCCTATCAATTTAATTACAGGAAGACTTGTAAATCTAAATGGTGCAGGTATGGAAAATAGAGCTTCTAAATATCTTACAGCCTTAACTCCTGAGATGTTTTGCGACATCAATCCAGATCTAGCTGGAATGCATGGAATTCGTGATGGAGACATGATGTGGATATATTCACCCCAAGGTACAAAGATAAAAGTAAAAGCAAAGTTTTCTTTTTCTGTTGCCGATGATATGGTGTTTATACCTATTCACTTTGCAGGTGTTCTTGAAGGTAAAGATTTATCTCATAAGTATCCAAAAGGAACTAAACCATACGCAGTTGGTGAAAGTGCGAACACAGTAACAAACTACGGCTATGACATAATTACGCAAATCCCTGAGACAAAGGGTGGTTTATGTCGAGTTGAGCGAGCATAGGAGAGCATGATGAGTAAAATAGATGTTTCAAGATTGAAATTTTATTGTGATGAAAACAGATGTATTCATTGTGATGGATGTTCCATTGCTTGTGCTGAAGCGCATGAATTACCTATTGGAGTCAACAGAAGAAAAGTTGTAACAATCAATGAAGGYATACAAGGGATGGAGTTTTCTCTATCTGTAGCTTGTATGCACTGTACAGATGCCCCTTGTGAGCAAGTATGTCCAGTTGATTGTTTCTATATTAGAGAAGACGGTATTGTTCTACACAGTAAAGAAATATGTATTGGATGTGGATATTGTTTATATGCATGTCCATTTGGAGCTCCGCAGTTTCCTCAAGACGGTGCCTTTGGAACAAAAGGTGTCATGGACAAATGTACAATGTGTGCAGGTGRTCCWGAAGAAACTAACTCWCATAMMGARAGAGAACTTTATGGACAAAATAGAATCTCTGAAGGAAAAGTACCTGTTTGTGCTTCTATGTGTTCTACAAAAGCACTGCTTGTAGGTGAGTCTAGCGAAATTYCAGATATCTTTAGAAAAAGAGTAATGTCTTCTGGTCATGGGGCGCATTCTGCACCTTATGGATGGGATAAAGCTTATGCAAAGTAAAAGTTTTCTTAGTGAATACAAGACCTATCTTATTATAGGTTTTCTATTCATCCTTTTAACATATTGGTATTTTTTCTTAGCAACTATTGCGGATATTGGTTATGTATTTAGCTTTACTCTGCAGATGTTGCAAGGAAACTTTACCGGACAATTAGTGCCATTTGATAGTTTAACTCATTATCAGCAGATGGAAGTAGGACTTTTTGGACCAAACTATGATGCGATAGCTCCTGAAGTTATTCGTGCATTCGAAGAGAGACAGCATCTATTGCCTATAGTTTTTTTAGTGGAGTTCTTCCTGTTTTTGACTATGTTTATTGTTGCTAAAGGAAGAAAACAAGCTAAAATTACTAGAGCGAGCGATACGGTTCAAGTATATTCACTCTTTCAAAGAGTGGTGATTTTATTAAACATTATAGTTATGGCTTACCTATTCATTACTGGATTTTCAATTACATTTGGAAATATTACAGGTGGTGGATCAATAGGGAGATATATGAGAGCGACTCATGAGATTGTTGGGCTTGGTTGGATTCCAATCTGGCTTATCATGACAATAATTGCTTTTAAAGACCATAAGTATTTTGTAAGACCAAGTACAAAACTCTGGAATAAGATTTTTCTCAGAGGAAGATATAAACACATGGATAGAATAAACTATTACGCATATGTAGCATTTGGAGCAACTTTAGTTTTTAGCGGCTTCATTATTTGGTATATAGTACCAGATTCTGCCACAAATGCAGAGATTATTCAATTCAAAAGATTTATATTGTTCTTCCACTTTTTGGGAAGTGCGATTATCTCGTTCTTTACATTTGAGACTGTTTATTCTATGTTTGCAGCCGTAAAAGGCTACATTCCCGGTGTTGTAACTGGAAAGCTACCTATAGAATATCTAGATCAATTAAGACCTGATGTTTTAGAAGAAGAAGCTTTAGCAAATTAAGTTCAGTATTATGCTTCTTATGGAGCATAATACTTTTCTTTATTAATTTTAAATATGCAAAATTTGCATATTAGTATGAAAGTCGATATTAAAACAGCAGTTGATATCGACTGGTAAACGGTTACTTAAATAAAGATTGTGATTAGTTCTATATTAAAATAGATTGTTTTTATTACTTATAAGGTATTTGACTTTATAAGTAATAATGATATACTTACTCTATGTCAAATCAAGAATCAAATAAAATTATTGTTATAGGTGGTGGTTATGCAGGTCTTCGCACGGTTGAGAGATTAGCCAAAGACCCCAATAATGAAATCATACTATTTGATAAAAATCCTTACCATTTTATGCAGACAGATGTTTATGATCTAATAGCAAATGAAAATGACTTTGCTCAAGTAACAGTAGATCTCTTTACCTTTTGTATGGGCTTTGATAAAAATGTTGTTTTCTATAAACAAGAAGTTACAAATATTGATTTTATAAACAAAAAAATAATCACACCTATTCAGAGATATAACTATGACTATCTTGTAATCTCAGTCGGTTCAAGAACAAAGTTTATGCCAAGTATACCTGGTCTTAGAGAGTATGCCTATGGTATAAAAGCGCTGCATCGAGCAATGTATTTTAAGCAAAAGTTTGAGATGTCACTTTTTAACAAAGTAGAAGAGGGCGGAACTATTTGTACTCCAATAAATATAATAATTGCAGGTGCAGGTTTAAGTGGTGTTGAGATAGCAGCACAAATGGCATCCTTTTCTATAGAGTTTTATAATAGAAATAATTTTCTGTGTAGAAAGTTAAATATTGTAGTAATAAATGCAGGAAAAACTATACTAAAAGGTATGGATAAAGTATTAGTAGAGAGATCTGAAAAARGATTARAAGAATTGAAAATAGTAATCAAGCATGAGAGAAAAGTTGTTGAATTAACGAGTGAAGATGTAACCTTAAGCGATGGTGAAGTTTTACCTATGGACTTTATGATATTTGCAGGTGGGGTAGAACCAAATGGTTTAGTCTACGACCTTGACCTAGTAAAAAATGAAGCAGAGTATATAGTTACTAATGAGTCTTTTCAAGTAGAACAACACAACGAAGTCTTTGCTATTGGAGACTGTACCACTATTTATAATGATGGTGAACCAGTCCCTCCAACTGCAGATGTCGCAGAGCAAATGGCAGAACTATGTTCAAAAAATATTACCAATCTTATTTTAAATAAACCTCTTTTAAAACACAGTATAAAGTCTCGTGGGGTTTTAATAGCACTAGGACGTGGTTATGCAGTTTCTAAACTATTTGGCTTCTACYTTAATGGGTATATTGCATATAAGGTTAAAAAGATGGTTGAGAAGATTTATGCTAAGAAACTCGACTACAGATCAAATATTGGATGCAAAAAGATATTTGATGATTAAAAAACTTATTTTTAGTTACACTTGATATAATCACTTTATGAATTTACTATCAGCAAAAAATTTATCACACACCTTTGAATATGAGCTATTTAGCGATATATCTCTTGATTTAGATGAAAAAGAGTCTATTGCTATTATTGGAATCAGTGGAAGTGGTAAGTCTACACTTCTTCATATACTCTCAACCCTTTTGACTCCCGATAGCGGTAGTGTTAGTATTTTTGGTGAAGATGTTGCAGGGATGAATAAAAAAAGATTAGCTAAGATAAAAAGAGATTCTTTAGGTCTTGTATTTCAGTCTCACTATCTTTTTAAAGGTTTTAGTGCCAAAGAGAACTTGGAAGTTGCAGCTATATTATCAAGACAAGAGATTGACGATGAGATATTAAAAAGATTAAATATATATGAAGTAATTAATCAAAAGGTTACAGAGCTTTCGGGTGGTCAGCAACAAAGAGTCTCTATAGCAAGAGTATTGACTAAACAACCTCGTATTCTTTTTGTAGATGAACCGACAGGGAATCTAGATAAGTTAACTGCAAATGAAGTGATGGATATCTTTTTTGAATACATTGAACAAAAGAGTGCAGGAATGGTTCTAGTGACTCATGATGAAGAATTGGCTTTTAAGTGCAAAAAAGTTTATAGATTGGAAAATAAAAAACTCCTAGTAGTTAAGTGAGTAAAACGTAATGCTATCATGGACAGATGTTTTTAGCGATACATATATAGTTGGCTTTATACTTCTGTTTTTCCGTTTTGCAGCACTTTTTATGGCRGCACCAATATTTTCTCATAAAAACATACCAATGACTATAAAAACTTCTATGGCATTTTTCTTTACAATAGTCTTTTATTCATCGATGCCACCTCTTGAGATAGATATAAATGTACCTACGATAGTTCTTGCGATACTAAGTGAACTGCTCTTTGGTTTAGCAATAGGTATTGTTTTACTCCTGGCATATAATGTAATAACATTTGCCGGTGGACAGATATCTTTTATGATGGGTTTCTCAATGGCGAGTGCCATTGACCCACAAACAGGTGTTTCGATGCCTATTATTTCTCAGTTTTTATCTCTTATGGGTCTTATGGTTTTACTTGCCATAGATCTTCATCATTGGTTACTACTCTTCATAGACGGTTCACTTAGCACTATTCCTCTTGGCGGATTTGTTATGAGCCAAAACCTTTTTGACTATACTATAAAGGCGACTTCAAATATGTTTATGGTCGGTTTTATGATAGCTTTTCCAATTATTGCGCTGTCATGGCTGGCAGATGTTATTTTTGGAATGCTAATGAAAACAATGCCTCAGTTTAACTTACTTGTAATTGGTTTTCCTATTAAAATCATGGTTGCTTTTATGGTTCTCATAGCAACTTTTAGTGCTACTATGTTGATTTTAAAAACGCAAATGCAGGAAGCTTTTAACTATTTAGAGATGTTTTTTTAGTTTTTTTTGATACAATGATAAAACTTATGCCCTCAAAGGAATAGACGTGAATATATTACTTTTAAATGATAATCCAGTAGTTACAAAGCTAGTAACACTTAGCGCACAAAAGACTTCTGATGAACTAGATATTGTTTCTAGTGTAGAAGAGATAGAAGCTGGAACTTATGACTTATTTGTACTCGATGATACTCTTTATAGTGAAGAATCTCTAGCTGATGTTAAAGAAAAAGTACAATTTACTAAATCATTATATATATGTTCACGAGATGCCGAGGAAGTTGAGGGTTTTACATCTACTTTAAGAAAGCCATTCTTACCAACTGACCTAGTTGAACTATTTGCTACTTTAGGTAAAGAAGCAAGTACAATTGATCTTGGTGATGAGGAAGACGTTGAGAAAGAAGTTGAAGAACTGGACTTGACTGACTCTATAGAAGAGGTAATAGATGATGGTGAACTTTTAGAACTTGGTGATGATGATATTGATGATTTAAGTGAGTTAGATGATCTTGATGGATTAGATGATTTAGAGGAACTTGGAGAGTTAGATGATCTTGATTTAGATTCTGAACTTAGTGAAGAGTTAGACCTGTCTGAAGATGCAGACGAGTTAAAAGATAGTACTTTAGAAGATGATGCTGAGAGTCTTGATGATATGGATTTAGATTTAGATGATATTGATTTAGAAGAAGRATTAGAAGATGTTGACCTCTCTTTAGAAGATGTTGACCTTGGAGAGAGTGTTTTAGATAAAGATGAACTACAAGAAGTTCAAGAGCTTTTAGAAGAGACAGAAGAGAGTGCTACTGTAGAATCCAAAGAAAAAGATGATGATATGGATTTTAATCTTGATGATTTAGATTTAGAAGAAACCWMTNNWTCGRWTKCYYTAKMWGATTTGGATGTTTAAAATAGGTCTCCGATTAATGTTCCTAAGGAAGAGCTAGCACACTACATTGCCACGCATTCTTATTTTGATTACCTGAAAAACACCTTAGGTGTTGATGACCCCGGCATATTGAAAATGGCCAGGAATTCTGGTTTAGACTGGGCACTTACAGGAACAGACTTAATGA
>NVRL01000027.1 GCA_002732645.1 Sulfurimonas sp.
TCAATTGATGCTAATTTTTTTAAATACTTAAAATTTAAATCATCAAGTTTTAGGCGTTTAAGCGTGTAGCCGTTTAGCATATCTTCTTTTATGCTGTCAAGTTTGAGTCTTGCTTCTTTGAGATTGTCACGTGGGCTGTGGTTGGTTGCTTTGACTTTAAAATGCTTTCTATGACGTTTACCATCTACCCTAAAATCAAATAAGAATAATCGCTTATCTTTTTTGTGTTGCTTGATGTTTTTCTCTTTGGTCTGTATGTAGTTATCTCCATATAGTCACCGTCTTTGATGTTTAGTTTTTTCGCTGTCTCTGTGTTTATCCAAACCGGATTATCATGAACTATCTCAGTCAGGTATTTTTGTGAAGTTGTTCTAGCTTGTGTGTGAACATTCCACTTAAAAGTAGTAAGAACAAGCTCATCCTCTTTTATTTGTTTGAGTGAATCTGGCATCTCAAAATGAGGAAAACCATCATCTTTTATGTTTAGAGATGCGGCAGTTTCTTCTATGGTACTTGAGTATATTTCAAACTTTCTTGACGGAGTTTTAAGACCTCTTTTAGCGATGCCGTCTTTCATGATTCCTATCGCTTTATTCTTGCCTTTTTTCTCAACATAGATAATGTTATCTTTTACAAATGAGCCTTTTAGTTGTTTTTCACTGAGTACTTTGTTATATGGCTCATAGTTTTTTTCTTTGTCCTCAACCCAGACACCATGCTTTTTCATATACTCAAAACCGCTTAGTCCATCTCTTTTAGGAAGAGAAGAGAGGCGGAGTTTTATAAACTCTTCGTAAGAGTCAAACTCAAAGTATTTAGAGACTGGTCGTCCGAGTCTTTTTGCAACTTGTATAAGAGTGTCTGCAAAGTTTTCACAAGCATATGGCGGTTGCACAGCAGGTTGYCTAAGTGCAAAGTACGGTATAAGCTCATAAGCATTTCTACCCTCTATAGTGAACCTCTCAAAGTATGTTGCATCTGGCAAGATTAAGTCGGCATAGTGAGCCATCTCAGAGTAGACAACATCAGAACAAGCATGAAAAGGTATGATGTTTTCATCTTTTAAAACATCAACTGTAACAGATGGACCCTCAGGCCAAGTCTGAGGAGCTGAGATAGTATAAGACATGTAAACATCAATCTGCTGTTCTTTATTCTTTAGTTTATCAAACGCAAGTTGACTAACTCTCATCTTTTGCCATTTGTTAGAAAGCGGATATAGTCTCGGATCTTCTAAGTCTGTTGTAAATTTTGGCTTAGGTGGAACAGGTTTAGGCATAGGAAATGATTTGTTACCTTTACTTTTAGAACCACCAAAAGCGTAACCGCCTTTTTTACCGATGCTTCCGACTATAGCATTTAAAATAAYTACCGCTCTATCATTGTTCAGACCGTTTTGGTGAGCTTGTGAACCTCTGTTTGTAAAAGCTGCACAAGCAGGAGCAGCGTGAGCAAACTCTATAGCTACTCGTTTTATATCATCTTCACTAAGACCGCTAACCTCAGATGCATACTTAGGAGTGTAAGGTTTTACAAACTCCACTATCTCTTCTAAAGAAGTATTACACCACTCATCTATAAACTCTTTGTCATATAGTTTTTTCTCCATGATTACATTTGCCATAGCTAAAGCGATAGCACCCTCAGAAGATGGAAAAGGAGCAAACCACTCGTCACTTCTTCCCGCTGTATTTGAAAGCCTAGTATCAAAGGTTACAAGCTTTAAACCTTTTCGTTTTCCCTCTACAAATCTTTTTAAAAGAGGAAGTCCGCCTTGGTGAGTTTCAAAAAAGTTAGAACCGAAGTTTAGAAGATATTTACAGTTAGAGGCATCCAGTGTTTCCCAGCTTGTATCTCCGATGGTTGTGTAGTTTGCAGCTCTTTTGTTCGATGAGCATAAACCTCTATGGTTTAGTATAACTGGTGAGCCGATGGCATCCATAAAACGACCTGTTATATCACCCATTTTATTTCTACCTTGGTGAAAAACTACCTGTTCAGGTTTACCTGCATCTATGTTTTTTTTGATTCTTGAAGATAGCATCTCATACGCTTCTTCCATGGTAATTCTCTGCCAAAGACCTTCACCACGTTTACCGACTCTTTTGAGTGGGTAGACGATTCTCTCAGGGTAATTAACTGCAGATACACCACCATGAGCTTTTGCACATAATTTTCCTTGTGAGTTAGGATCGTTTGGATTACCTTCTACTCCAAGAATTTCTCCATCTTTTACAAGCACATTCATACCACACACACTAGAGCAGTTTAGACAGACACTAGGGATTCTTTCTATACCTTTTATATTTTTAGCAAGAGTGTTGATAGTTTGGAAGTTTGTAATATTTTGAACTTCATTTGCCTGTGCATTTGGAAGTAAAGATATCACATCTCCAAGTTGTAAAGCAGCAATAGATATAGCACCGGTTTTTATAAAGTCTCTTCTATTCATGATATTTTCTCCGCCCAATTGTTGATTTCATAGTTTAGTGGTGAAAAGCTTTTACCAGCTCTTAGTTTTTGTTTCATTAACTCATTTGCACCAATATGTAGAGTTCTTGGTTTATCATTTGGTGCATTTTTAAAAGGCTTAGCATCTGAATGTATCTCTACATCTGAGCTGATAACCTTGATGGCATCTGCAACACAAGTCTCCTCACAAGCTGGTCTCATGCCAACTTCAAGTCTATGAGAACATAAGTTACATTTCTCAGCAGTGTTTGTAAAAGGGTTTACATAGATAGCACCTATAGAACAAGCACTCATGCAGTCTCCACAACCGTCACACTTACTCTCGTCTATCTCTACGATGCCGTTTACTCTACTCATAGCTCCACGCGTACAAACACTCATACACTCAGCACTTTCACATTGACGACACATTAGAGGAAGAAATTCTCTTTTTACTTTAGGATACTCTCCCGTGTCTAAGTAAAGAGTCATAGTTCTAAAGTACCCAAGCGGTGCGCCAAACTCTTGTTTACAAGCAACCTCACAAGCATGGCATCCAACACATTGCTCTGCATCTATTATCATTCTATAATCATTCATATCTATCTTCCTTATTCTTTATTTCTATGTTTTGCATGTAGAGATATTCTTAGTCGCTCTAAGATACTCTCTTGCNTTTTTTTGAGATTAGATCTACTAAGATGTTTAAAAATGCTGTTACTATGAGAAGTAAGAACATCTTGTCTAGTCTAAAGTCTTCTATGGCAGAGTCTATATAAAACCCTAGAGTTGTGATGCCAAGTACACCAAGTATGGCACTCTCTCTCATAATGATTTCCCATCTGTAAAATAAAAATGCCAAAAACTGACCATATACTCTTGGCAGGACTTCATAAAAGTAAAGTTCCGTTTTTCTCTTTGTGGTGTCGATGCGAAGCTTCATTGCATCTGTGTCATGACCTATGAGGTGAGAGATTATTGAACCGTTATGAAGCATCAGTGCCAGAGCAGCTGGAAGCATCGAGGGTCCAAAGAGTTGTAAAAATATAAAGGCTAAAATATACTCAGGAGTAGAGCGAAGAACTACCAAAAAGATATGTGCAGATATTTTTGTTGGTTTGGAAGAAAACTTTGAGCTTACAAGTGGAAATAAGACTAGAGTCAAAAGTGCAGTTAGTAAAAGAGAAAGCTGTGTAAGAACTAGTGTGTTTGTAGCTCCTGGAATTATCTCATTTGCAAATATGTTTTCAAACCATGAAAGAGTGCTTTGCAGACCTAGGTCATTTTTGATTGGGTGAGGTATGATATCTTCTGTAAAAAATCTTTTTACATTTTCAAGATTAAAACCGCTAAAATCATCCAGATACAAAAATGAAGCTACAACTAAAGGGGCAAAAGTATACTTGTTAAACCACTGTTTTATAGATGCTATAAGGATAYAAAAGATAATCAATATAAGCCAAACTTCATGGTAAAATCCCTGCATAAATGAAGATGATAAGTAATAGCCCAAAGTAGTGATTCCGACAAACCCAAGTATAGCAGTAGAGCGAAGAGCACACTCAAAACGGTATCTTGTGTATGAGATAAGATGCGGCAAAGCATCTGGGATTTTTGTGTATATAAAGTAAGAGAGTCTGTCCCTTCCTCTTAGTGTGTCTGTAAAACTATCGTGCTCTTGAAGTATCTCAGCATAGACTTTTGCCAGAGTTGCAGAGTAGGGGATAACTATGGCTAAAAGRGCRGTKARWGTRTTTARACCAAATATCTGTARAAATATYAAAGCCCAAAAAAGYTCATGTATAGCTCTKGTAAATGCTAAAGATATTCTAACTAGWAGTGAGCCAAAAAAGAGTGAAAGAATAGCTCCAAAAATWRWRGAKAARAATATWGCTAAAACAGCTATYGYKATMGTWGTTAAAAAAGCCTCTAGTAGTACAGAATAGTCATTAAACTTTATCTGAAATATAGAGAGGAAAAAGTCTTGACTTAGACTTGTAGCATCTATACTTACTATCTCTAAATCTGCGAAGTAAAAAGATATCAGCCCGATAGCGATAAATATAAAGGAGACTCTAAAATTTTTACTCGCAAACATAGTACAACTTTTGAATATCATCTTCACTAAGCTCTGAGCACTTTTTATCTATGATGATTTTAGAGTTTTTTAGACCTATAACTCGCTCAAAGTTCTGAGTTGCGAGTTCTACATTGTGAAGAGAACAAACAATGGTTTCAAAGTTCTCTTTTAAAGTGCTGATGACCTTGGAACTTAAGTATTCGTCAAGAGCTGAAATAGGCTCATCGGCGAGTAAGATGCTTTTGTTCTCATACATAGCTTTACCAACTGCTACTCTTTGTTTTTGACCACCTGAGAGAGAGTGAACTTTCTCAAATAGTTTATATTCTAACTCWAATGCATCTATAATATCTATGACATCATTAACATCTTCTTGTGCAGGTTTTATGAGGTTTATGAGATTATGTATAGTTGAAAACTCATCTAGTTTAGCGATGTATATATTGTTATAGACAGATAAATTTTCAACCAAACCAAGGTCTTGAGGAATGTAAGAAGACTCCTCTTTTTTTGACTCATAAAGCTTTTTTATAAGAGTACTTTTTCCACTTCCGCTTTTACCAAGAAGTGCAACTTTCTCACCTCTTTTTATATCAAARGATAGAGAGTGTAAGACTAGTTGGTCATTGTAAGATATGGACTCGTTRTTTAATGAAAATGCCATGATAAGYCYTAGTCWATCARACCTGTTTTTCTACCAACACTAAGGATGGGATCAAAGTCTGAGTTTTTTGCTTGGATAAAACCGCTTCTGTCAAATGAGTCTAAAATCTCTTTGTCTTTTAGGTTTAAAAGAGTCTCTGTTAGCCTAGAAGTAAAACCCTCTCCATAAGTTGCATCTAGGTCTCCATGAATAGTAAACTGATAGTCAGGAAAAGTTGGAGTACGCCAGATAATCTTTACTTTTGAGGTGTCTATTTTTCCACTCTTTAGTGCTGAGTCCCACACTTTAAAGTTTACGGCACCAACTTGATATGCTCCACTTTGAACCAAAGCTATAGTCTTAGTATGGTTTCCAGAGTAACCGACTTTTGAAAAAACTTTAGAGGGAGCTTTACCTAGATGCTCACGTATAAAATACTCAGGCATCAGTCTTCCACTTGTAGAGCCTTTTGAACCAAATGTAAATGTTTTGTTTTTAATATTTTTAGGAAACTTATCTGAAAATTTTAGACCAGTTTTAGTGTTTGCTATGATGTATGAGCGAAATTCTCTATCTTGAACACCTTGCGCTATAGCTATAGAGTTTGGAACAATTTGTCTTGCCTTTACCCCACTAAAACCGCCAAACCAAGCTAGTTGCACTTGTTTGTTTCTAAAAGCCGCTATAGATGCTGAGTAGGATTTAATAGGTATAAACTTAGCATCTACATTTAACTCTTTTGAGAGATAAGTTGCTAGTTTAGAGAAACGCTCTTTTAGTTTTGTTTCGTCTTGGTCGGGAATAGCTGAGAAGTAAAATGTTTGAGAGAACAGACCTGAAGAGAGTAACAAACTTATTAGTATATTTTTCATGATAACTCCAAAATAATTTTGAAGCATTAAGTGAGAGTCATAAAATTAGCAAACTTATTTATGTCAAGCCTAAACCTTAGGCAAATGCTYTTTAYAYYYATMAYTMTATAGGAGTATATATTAAAATKAACTTAAATAGTAAAATAAATTTKACTCTTTTAATATTGCTTTAATTTTATAACTAGTAGAATACATATAACATTAACCTATGGATTAGGTGTACATAAATGTAATGAATTCTTTTACTACACTTCTTACACTTACCCCATAAAATACTTTAAGGCAAAACATGAATAACGAATCTAAATTAACTAAATTCGTTCAAGCAGCTGGTTGAGCAGCGAAGATGGGTCCGGGAGATCTAAAACATACAATTCGCTCACTTATACCAGATAATGAAAATGTGCTTGTAGGATTTGAAAATAGTGAAGACGCTTCTGTTTTTAAGATAAATGAAAATGAAGCATTAGTCCAAACTGTTGATTTTATTACACCTGTTGTTGATGATCCGTATATATATGGAAAAATTGCAGCAGCAAACTCTTTATCAGATATATTTGCAATGGGAGCAGAGGTTAAAACTGCTCTAAACATTGTAGGCTTTGATAAGACAAACCACGACTATGAGGTTCTTAGTGAAATACTAAGAGGCGGAAATGAGAAGATAAAAGAGTGCGGTGGAGTTTTAGTTGGCGGTCACACTATAGAATCACCTGAAATGTACTACGGTCTGAGTGTTACAGGGATGATACATCCAAGTAAAGTGCTAAGAAAYAATACTCCTAAAATAGGRCATGTACTAGTACTKACTAAACCTATWGGCATGGGTATTTTAACAACAGCCATTAAGAGAGACCTGCTTAAAACAGAGACTACTCTTGAAGCCGTAAAAGTTATGGAGGCTCTAAACTACTTACCGTCTAAACTCCTTGGGGATTACGAGGTAAGTGCTTGTACAGATATCACAGGCTTTGGTCTACTAGGTCATGCATATGAGTCTACAAATGAAGCGGTAAGTCTTAGTATAGATGCCAAGAGTGTTCCTGTTATGGCAGATGCATTTGAGTTGGCAGACAAAGATGTAGTTCCAGGTGGATCTAAGAGAAATATGAAGTATTTAGAAGATAAGGTTACATTTGTTAGCGATGCTACGAAGTATGCACTAATGTTTTGTGATGCACAAACATCGGGTGGACTTTTAGTATCTATGAATGAAGATGACGCACGGGAGTATGTACAAAGAGTTGAAGATTTGACTTTTGGTTATGCGAGTATTATAGGTTCTATAATCCCAAGAGGAGATAGACCGATAATAGTGTACTAAGTTTGGTGAGAAGGCGAAGGAATCGAACCTCCCGAGGGTTTGTCAGCAAAACCTCCAATCAGGTTTGAAACCTGTGGTGCCCACCAGGGTCACATGCCCCCCAAATCTTGTACAAGAGAAGTGTACAATATAAAATATAAAAACTATCTAAAAAGGGTAAAAATGTTTTTACTAAAATCTATTCCTAAGGTAGACAAGTTTATAGAGAATGAAAAATTTGATGACTTGTGCTCTTCACTTGTTGTTAGCATTACTCAAGAAGTTCTCCAAAATTTAAGAGAAAACATTTTAAAAAAAGAAGTAGAATCTTTTAGAGAAGATGAGTTAGTAGATGCAGTTTTACAAAAATACTCAGAGCTTACAAAACCCTCTTTGCAAAAGCTTATAAATGCAACTGGCGTGATAGTTCATACTAACTTAGGACGAAGCCTTATAGACGAAAAAGCATTTGAGAGAGTAAAAGATGTAGTTACAAGCTACAACAACTTAGAGTACGATTTAGCCAARGGTAAAAGAGGGGAGAGATACTCCCACATCTCAGATGTCATATGCAGACTTCTTGGATGCGAAGATGTTCTTATAGTCAACAATAATGCAAGTGCAGTCTTTTTAATTTTAAATACCTTTGCAAAGAAAAAAGAGGTAGTAGTCAGTCGTGGTGAACTTGTAGAGATAGGCGGAAGTTTTAGAATTCCCGATGTTATGAAACATAGTGGTGCAAAACTAATCGAAGTCGGAGCTACAAACAAAACGCATCTGTATGACTATGAAGATGCCATAAGTGACAAGRCATCAATGCTTATGAAAGTCCATAAGTCAAACTACTCTATAGAAGGCTTTAGTTCTGAGGTAGAATTTAAAGAGTTAGTAAAACTAGCACATGAGAAAAATCTTATAGACTACTACGATATGGGAAGCGGGCATCTGGTTGATTTGCCTTATGGTCTTGATCAGCATGAACCTTCAGTACTTAAGTATATGCAGGAAAACCCATCACTTCTTAGTTTCTCAGGTGATAAGCTTTTGGGAAGTGTACAAGCGGGAATTATAGTAGGGAAAAAAGAGTATATCGATAAACTCAAAAAGAATCAGCTCCTTCGAATGTTGAGAGTAGATAAACTAACCCTTGCACTTCTCCAAGAGAGTGTAACGTCTGTTTTACTTAACAAGATAGATGAGATTCCAACTCTAAAGATGCTCTTTACTCACACTGATGAACTAAGAGAAAATGCACTATCTTTACAAGATGCCATAAAAAGTATCTGCGAGTCTGAAATAATAGAGACTAAAACAGTCATCGGCGGCGGTACTACACCAAACAGAACTATTCCAAGCATCGCACTAACCATCAAAATAAAAAACTATAAACAAAACAAAATGGAAAAACTATTTAGAGCCAAAAAAATAATAGGTCGTATAGAAGACGATAAGTTTTTACTAGACTTTAGAGCTATACAAAAAAGTGAGATTCCACTGATAATAAACGTTGTAAAAGAGATAGCAGATGTCTAATTTCATTATAGGAACTTGTGGACATATTGACCACGGTAAAACAGCTCTTATCAAAGCACTAAACGGTTTTGAGGGTGATACTACAAAAGAAGAAAAAGAGCGTGGAATTACCATAGACCTTAGTTTTTCTAATATCGCTAAAGATGATAAAAATATAGCTTTCATAGATGTTCCCGGACATGAAAAACTTGTAAAAAATATGATAGCCGGAGCATTTTCTTTTGACTGTGTACTTATAGTTGTAAGTGCAGTTGAGGGTATAAAACCCCAAACTGTAGAGCATCTGGAGATTCTAAATTTGCTTGGTGTTAAAAATGCGGTCTTAGTCATTACAAAAAAAGATTTGATAGAGAGACAAGAGCTAGAAAAAAAACTTTTTGAAGTAAAAGAGTTTATATCCAAGTATGATTTTGATTTGAAGTTTAGTATGGGAGTTTCTATTTATGATGAGGACTCAATAGAAGATTTAAAAGAGAAACTTTTTAGCCTAGATGCCAGTACAAAAATGGAAGAGAATTTCTTTAGATACTATGTAGATAGAGTCTTTAGTGCTAAGGGTGCAGGAACTGTTGTAACTGGAACTGTACTTGGAAAACCTATATCGGTGAATGAAAAAGTATTTATATGCGACATACAAAAAGAGACTAAGATAAAGAACTTGCAAGTTCACAGTGCAGATGCACAAGTTGCAAATATCTCAAACCGTACAGCTATAAACTTAAGTAATGTAGATGCTAAAAATATAAAGCGTGGATTTGTCAYAAGTAAAAAAGGATATCTTAGAGGTTTTGACTCTATAGATATCTCCTTTGGTGCACTAAAAGATAAGTTTTTGCATCACAATAGGCACTACTCTGTTTATATAGGTTCAAGAAAGATAGATGCAAAGGTACTGCTTTATAACTCAGAAGAGTCTTTGACTAAAGGGTTTGCATCCATACATTCTAAAGAGGACATCTTTAGCATCTATGATGAGAAGCTAATCATAAGAGATGGTAACTTCACAGTAGCTGGTGGGACGGTTTTAAACCCTGTAAGTGATCCTATGAAAAAGTCTCAAAAGCTGCATCTGCTTGAAGCACTTCAAGATAAAGACATCCCAAAAGCATACTCGATTTTGCTAAATGCACATAAAAAAGGTTTAGGACTAATCTCATCTGCCCAACGCTTTGCACTCTCTCATAAAGAAGCACTAGACAATGCTAAAGAGCTTGAGAACTGTTTTGTAGATGAAAAAGAGTTGATAATTTATCCTATGTCTACAAAAGAGATTATTTACGATAATATCAAAAATATATATACTAAAAATCAATTTGCACTTCTCTCAAATGCATCTATAAAACTAAGACTAAAGTGGGCTAGTGAAGGTTTTATAGAGCTAGTTTTAAAAGAACTCGTAGCTGAAGAGTTTTTACTAAAAGATGGAAATCTCTATAAAAATGCAGATATAAAAGAGGACTTTAAAACTTCTCTAGAGTCCATAGTGTTAAAACGTTTAGAAGAGGAGGGCATTTCTCCGACAGCTCCTTATAATATATATGATGATTTAGATTTAGATAGAAAGATGGGAGATTCCATACTGAAATCTCTATGTTCAAAAAAACAGGTCATTAGACTTCAACATAACCTTTTCATTCACTCTTTTAGTTTAAGTAAGCTTGTTAATGATATGAAAAACATCATAAAAAAAGACGGTTATATAGAGATAAAAAACTTTAAAGAAAGATATCCACTAAGTAGAAAATATCTTATTACTTACTTGGACTATCTAGATAATTTTTCAGAGATAAAAAAAGATGGAAATAAAAGAGTTTTTAGTGGAGAGTAGCTGAAGCTACTCTTTTTTCATCTCATCTGCTCTTTTCGTGATAACATTATTATCAACACCTGCTGAGTATTGATATACAAGTGTTCCACCACTTCTACCTTGGTAAAGTGAAACTATTAATAAACCTATTATCAATACCAGAGAAACATTCTCATAAAAAGATGAATCTTTAGTAATAGCAAACCATTTTACTATAGAAGTAGCTATTAAAGTAGCGACAACAACAAAGCCAAATATTTTGTGATTATTTAAAAGGTTTATCCCCTCTTGGACAATATATTGATTTTCTATAATCTTTTGTGCATCATCTATTCCACTGATTACTGCGAGAAAGGAAGCTAACAATGAAAAACCGACAATACGAAATGCTGCTTTAGAATAGGCTTTATCTTTTGTAATGAAATATGTCAATTGGGAAAACAGAGCTATAACAGGTAAGGCTACTACGAAATGTACAAACGGGGGATGTAATATATTCATTTTTCTTCCTTTTGTTGAGAGCATAGTTAGATTATAGTATCAAGAAAATTAATATTATATTAAATACTTTTATTAACAACTAATGAGTAAAAATAGAAAGTAAAACTGTCATAAAGTGCCTATATTCAGAGCTTTTGTGTAGTTGTTTATATAATGAAATCTTATCTGTAGCTTGTATGTATATTCCATCTCTGGAGAGATGGAATGAGAAGGAATAAGTGTTATAGAAGTAAGAAAGCTTAAAGTGGATCTTCAATAGATACAGATTTTCTCTCTAAGAAGTTAAAGTGTTTCTCTAAATCTGCTTGAAAAAGAAGTATAGGTACAACTATTAGAGAAGCTACAACTGCTGCAACAGTTCCAAATATTAGAGCAACACCAAGACCGCCAAATACAGCGTCCCCTGCTAGAAGTGTAGATGCAAGAATGATAGCTGCTGCTGTCAGGAAAATCGGTTTAGCACGTGYTGCTGTTGCGTATGCGATAGCTTCAGCTTTATGCATTCCTTTTTCAGCCATAAGCGACTTAGTAAAGTCTATAAGCAGAAGTGAGTTACGAGAACTGATTCCTATTAGTGCTATAAACCCGATGAGTGAAGTCGCAGTCAGAAAGAAAGTATCAGCAGTAAAGATATCCATAATCCAGTGACCAACGATTACCCCGATGATAGATAGAAATGATCCTAAAAGAATGATACCGCYTAGTGTATAACTTTTATAATATATTACCATCAGTAAAAAGATAAGAATAAGAGCGGCTATAAATGCAGCACCTAGTTCAACAAAAGTATCTAGTGTTACTTCCATCTCTCCATCCCAGAGTATTAGATAGACGCTTTTGGTAGTTTTATCGGTAAGTCTAAGGTTAAACATACCAGTTTTTTCTATCTCATATTTATCGCTAAATGTGTCAAGGATTACATTTCTTGCATCCATAAGAGGATAAACTTGAGAAATCATAYSKRWMWSRRMYWKWMMWKTTGTCATCTGGTGAAGATTTTTACTCATGATTAGTGGATTTGATTTTTTTGGTTTAATAGTTACTAGTTCAGTTATAGGTATCATCATTCCCATTTTATTCATAAGTTTCAGAGATGAAAGTTTAGTTTTTACTGAGTTAATATCTTTAGATGTAAACCTTTTTGACTCTTGAGAAAGAGAGAGGTAGATAGGAATCTGGTCATTATAAACATCAGAGTTTTTAACAGCTATCTGCATACCTTCAAACGCTAAGTAAAGAATGTCGTTTAACTGCTTGATGCTTACACCTGAACGAGAAACTTTTGTAGAGTTTACTTGAATTTCATAAGTATCATAAATTTCATCTTGCATAATATCTATGTCAACTAAGCCTTGCGTATCTTTAAATACATCTGATACTCTGTTTGAGAGTTCTCTTATGCCTTTTGCATCGCTTCCATAAATTTCAGCAACTATAGCTGCTAAAACAGGAGGTCCGGCAGGTGGTTCAACAAAAGATATAATTGTATTGGGATAGATAGATTCACAGTTGTTTACTATCACCGGTCTCATACGTTGAACCATAATATATGAAGGCTCACTTCTGTCATGCTTCTTTGTAAGGTTTAAAACTATTTCAGCAACATTCTCAGAGTTTTTAAAGTGTGAACCTTTTATAAGTCCAGCAAAATCAAGTGGAGCACCCATACCTAAGAAAACTTCGATATCAACTACTTCACCCTCTTTTTGGATATATCCAACTATACAGTCTGTTACATGTTTTGTCTGCTCAATTGAGCTACCGTTTGCCAGTGTTGCATAGATGTTAAAAGTATCATTATTTTTGCCCGGAAGCATCTTCGCTAGAACCATTTTGCTAGGAGCTATCATAAGAACCGAAAGTATAAAAGCTATAAGAGTTCCAATTAAGATTATTTTTCTTTGAGTGCCACTTTGGATGCCATTAAAAACTGCATCTTCAAATTTCTTAAACATTAGTGACCTCCTTTTTTAGAAAAATCCGGTCTCTTTAGCATTCTAACTGCCAAATATGGTGTGAAAATATATGCGATAAATAGTGAAGCAATAAGAGCAACCGGAACATTTGCCGGAATTGGTTTCATAAACTGACCCATCATCTGACCAACAAATGCCATAGGAACCATAGTCATGATAATCGCTAAAGTAGCAATATTTGTAGGTGGTCCAATCTCATCAGTTGCTCGTACTATTAAGTCATCAGGAGAACAATGAGCTGATGCAACATCGTGGTAATGTCTGTGAATATTTTCTATAACAATAATAGCAGCATCTACTAAAAGACCAAGAGATAAAAGAAAAGCAAAAAGTGTAATACGGTTAATAGTCTGACCAGTTAAGTAAGCTACAAAAAGTGTTATAGCTAAGATGGCAGGTACTGTAAACGTAACTATTAAAGACTCTCTCCAACCAAGAACAAGAGCAAGTAAAATAGCGATGATTACGATAGAAAGAACAAGGTGAAATACAAGTTCATTTACAGCTTCATCTGCTCTTTCTCCATCATTTCTAGTGATAACATAGCNTATTCCATTATCGTGTAAGTAACCTTTATATGAAGCTAGTTCTGTCTTTACAGCATTTGCAATTACAACGGCATTTGTACCTTGAAGTTTTGATACTGTTAGSGTAACTTGATCTTGAAGAGGTTGAAATTCTCCTGCATCATTTCTTACACTGATTTGAACTGATTTGAAGTTTTGGATGTCATAAGATTTTGCTACTTTTGCTACTTGGTTCAAGTATATTGGAGAACCCATATACTGTGCAACGATAATGTTCCCAATATCTTTTGAACTCTCTATAGCATTTTTTACCCCGACCATAATTATTTTGTTGTCTTTAGTACGGTTTTTTACAGCAGGAACGCTATATGAGAGTGACTGAACAGATTGAACAATCTGACCCATAGAAAGGTTAAAACCTGAAAGTTTATGAAGATCTACTTCTATGTTAAACTGAGTTTTATTTCCACCCTTTACCTCTGTAACAGCAACATTTTCAAGACCATTTACATGGTGCTGAATTCTCTTTACTTTGTTATAAAGCTCAGTCTTACTCATAGCTTCATTGTTTGAGTAAAATGCAACTGATACAACAGGAATATCAACATCGATATCAAGAGGTTTGATAATAGGGTTCATAGCACCTTTTGGAAAGATGTCTGAGTTTTGCATAATCTTGTCATATACTTTAAGGTTTGATCCCTCTTTTTCTTCACCAATAAAAAAAGCAGCATTAACGATACCGACATTATCCATGGCAGTACCATAGATATGCTCAACACCCTTTACTTCTTTTAGTTTTCTCTCAAGCGGCTGTACGATTACTTTTTGAATCTCAGCTGCACTAGCTCCTGGAAGGACTACAATAACTGTAGATCCACTAACAACCATCTGAGGGTTTTCTTCTCTTGGCATAATCATAAGTGCCAGATATCCTATGGCTAATAAAAAAACACCAAGGACAAYAGTAAGAGGATTTCTTAGAAATCCCTTTGCTAACTTACCGGCTGAGTCAGTCGGTTCATAAGATTCTATTTTTTCCATATCTACACCTTAGTTTATTTCTATAGTTGCATACATACCAGGATATACTGATTTGTTATTACTATTAAATGAAACTTTGATTTTAAAAGTGTGAGTCATAGGGTTTGAGCTAGGTATTATCGCAGTTACTTTACCAATACTTTTGATTTTAAGTGATGGGATATTTACGATAACTTTAGTGCCATGTTTGATGCGGCTTAAGCTACTCTCTGGAATCTCAGCAGATATTTTAAGGTCACTTAAATCTGAAAGTATTATAGCCGGCATACCAGGCATAGCCATCTCACCGACTTTAATATTTTTAGCAACTATAACACCATCATTTGGTGCTTTGATATTTAAGTATCTATATTGGTTCATTACCTCTTGAAGTCTTGCTTGTGCAATTGAGATCATATCTTGAAGGTTAAGAGCTGCTAGTTCCATGTTTTCCACTTCATATTTTGAAACCATGTCTTTTTCAAGAAGTCTTCTATATCTGTCTAGATTCAGTTTTACATTTGAGTACTGATTTTGATACATTTGAAGGCTAAGTTCTGACTGTCTTTTTGCAGAATCAATCTCTCTTGAATCGATTGTATATAAAATTTGATTCTTCTTAACTTTTTCTCCTTCACTCACATTTACCTGTGTTACAAAACCCATAAAACGGCTAGTAATCATTTTTTGGTTATCAGAAATAACACTTCCAGATAGTGTAAGAGTTTCAGCTATTAGTGAAGCTCCAAGTGCTATTAGTATTAAAAGTTTCTTCATTATTTATTTTCTCCATTTGCTAATTTTTCAAGCGCAAATATACGCTCATTTCTTTTGTTTTGCGCCATTTGCAGTTCTAGTATTTTTTGAATCTGCTCTGATTGTTTAATAATCACATCACTCATAGATGATAATTTTTCTCTGTATCTACCTTCATAGTTGGCATAAATCTCATCCGCAAGTGCTAACTCTTTTTCCAAAGAAGTGATTTCAGAATCATAAGTCTCTATTTCAGTTCTTATCTTAGCAACTTTAAGTACTATGCCTTKWKWWKSCRGTWSTRYYYKMSKKKTKKYYKKGATGNSYTYKATKMGWSMTTKYTYAAYYYWWKYMYTGWYRMTRYSRYSRKTMAMGWKRYWSMWWKTTRSTSYYKCAMMMRYTGTATAGGCTTTATGGTCATCTGCATCTCCTAAAAAAGTATCATCAGCCGTTGCCGCTTCTGCAAAAGCACCGACCATTGGATAGTAAGAAGATTTTGAAACATCAACCATGCTTTTACGAAGTTCAAGTCCTGTTGTAGCTTTTTGTATGTCAAGATTATTACTTAAAACATCTTCATTACTAAACAGAGGCATAGAAACACTAGCCGAAGTAGTAGAGATGTTTTCTATTTTTTGGTTTAGTAAGAAGCTTATGTAGTGATAGAGAAGTTTCTGGTTAGACTCCATTTGAAGAATCAGTCTTTGTACATTGCCTTTTTTGGCTTGCACTTCTAGTAAGTCAACTTTCTTAGCGTATCCAACTTCAATCATTTGTTCAGTAGTGTTTTCTAGCGTATTAATATTTGTAAGAATCTTATTTAAGTTTTTTGTAGAGTTACGAAGTAGAGCCATGTCGTAAAAGCTTTTTCTAATTTGATATATTTTTTCGTTTATTACTTGTTTTTTTTCTAGTTTTTTCATCTTTGTCATAGACTCCATAATATCAACATAACTTGATATTTGAAAACCTGTAAAAAGAGGAACTTCATATTTTAGTTTGCTTTGAAAGAAGTTTCTTGCATCCGGATAGTTTAGCGTATTTGGTGGCGTAGTTAAATATGCAGGATCATTTTGTGCCGGCATATTTGAAGCACCAAATCCAAAATCACCAAAAGTTGCTTCTCTCGAAGTTAGTTTAAATCCAAATACATTTCCTGCATCATTTGAGTTTGCGTAGTCTTGTACGAAGTCAAGCTTACCCCAATGATTACCACTAGCGGTTTGAACTTCCGCCTTTGCTGAGTCTACATCAAGTGATGCAGTTTTTATTTCTAAATTCTCTGATTTTAAAATCTCTATGGCCTCATCTAGTGAGATAGCATTTGAAACTGTAATATTAGAAGCATTCAGAAGAAGTGCTGTAAGTAGCACACCAACTATTATTTTCATCCATTTTCCTTGTCTTTTGTCATTATAATAAAATTAAGTTTTTATTATAACATATATTCCTTTTTTCTATATCACATATGAATCAAATTAATAATCTTTTAGGCTATAATAATTTGATGAAACAGTTACTAATAATATTACTATTTTTTATCTTTGTAGATGCTAGTGAACTTAAAAATAAACTCTTAGATGAGACCTCTCCATATTTACAACAACATGCTACAAACCCTATAAATTGGCTACCTTGGGGTGATGAAGCATTTCTTAAAGCAAAGAGAGAGAATAAAGCAGTTTTTTTATCTATAGGTTACTCAACGTGTCACTGGTGTCATGTGATGGCTAGAGAGTCATTTGAAAACGAAGCTATAGCAGAAGTGTTTAACAGATATTTTGTTGCTATAAAGGTTGACCGTGAAGAGATGCCGCACCTCGATAGTTACTACCAACAGTTGCATCTAAAAGTGAAAAAGAGAACTGGAGGGTGGCCTCTAAGTGCTTTTTTGACACATGAGAAA
>NVRL01000028.1 GCA_002732645.1 Sulfurimonas sp.
ATCTTATTTCTCTAGCTTTTGATTCAAAGTTTTTACTGATTATTGGAGCTACAAGTGTATGACACTCCAAGTTATGTTTAGAAGCCAACTCTTTTGCATATTTAACTTCTTCGATGCTCTGCGCTCTTTGGTTGTAGTTTACAATAGCAATATCAAATTTTATATTTTGTTTTAAAAGTAAAAAGAAGAGGGCAGTTGAGTCTGCTCCTCCTGAGAAGGCTAGAAGATTTTTTTTATCTCTTAATACTTCTAGCAATGATGTTTCAAGCATTTGAGTAGGTCTTAATTATTGTCTACTGTCGCAGTTAAGATATTTCCGACAAGTTCAGTTACTTTAGCCTTATATATTTTTCCAAACTCTAGGTCTTCATCTTTGGTCCTGTCATTAACATAAATCTCACCGTCAATTTCTGGTGCCCAAATAGTTTTTCTGGCACTTAAAAGATACTCATGTTCATCACTTTCTCCGTCAATAATAAGTTCTACATCTTTTGATATCTCATTTTTTAAAGATTTTTGAGTACATTCAGATGCAATGTCACCAAGTGTCTGAGCACGAGATGCTATAAGCTCATCAGAGATTTTATTACTCATATCGTAAGCTGGTGTTGTCTCCTCATCTGAGTATGAAAAAACATTGATTCTATCAAAGCCAAATGAAGATGCAAACTCACACATTTCTTCAAACATCTCTTCAGTCTCATCAGGATGTCCGACTATAAAACTAGTTCTTACAAAAGAGTTTGGAAGTTGTCTCATAAAGTTTAGCAGTTCTATTGTTTTATCTTTTCCAAAACCACGCTTCATCATACGAAGCATATCATCATTAATATGCTGGATTGGCATATCAAAATAGTTATGAAAGATTTCACTCTTAGCTATATTTTTAAGAAGTGAGATAGTTGTAGTTGATGGATAAAGATAAAGGATTCTGGCACTTTTAACACCCTCTATAAGCTCGATTCTTTGAATAAGCAGACTTAGTCCATCTTTGATGTTTTGATCTCTTAGAAATGAAGAACTATCCTGAGATACAAAACTGAAATCATAATAACCCTTAGCAACTAAACCTTCAATCTCTTTAGCAATAGAATCAAGATTACGTGAGTTTAGTTTTCCTTTAAAAGATGGAATAGCACAAAAACTACATGTCTGATTACATCCCTCTGAGAGTTTGATATAAGCATGGTAAGTTGAACCTGTAACAACTCTCTCACTTCCGTCTATTAAAAATACTTCATCACTGAAACGACTTTTTTTCTCTTTTAAAAGTTCATCAATATGGTCATAATCACCGACACCCGTAAAGATATCTACCTCTGGCATCTGTGTTGCCAACTCATCTTTGTATCTCTCACTGAGACAACCAGCCATTACTAAAACAGAGTCCTCTTTTCTTGCATCGTGAAGACTAAGAACTGTATTTACAGACTCCTCTTTTGCTGCATCTATGAAACCACAGGTATTTACTATGATTACGTCTGCTTCTTCTTGATTATCAGTTAGTTCAAAGTTTTGAAGTTTTCCCATCATTACTTCTGTATCGACAAGGTTTTTTGTACAGCCAAGAGAGACTATGTGAAGTTTGTTACTCATTATTACTATTTCTCCGTCATTCCAAACTTGATTTGGAATCTAAATATTAATCTTATTATAGCTAATTTCAAATTTGTAGAGCTTAGCTTTAGTAGCTAGTGAGTTTGTGTATAGTATAATGCCGCTATGAAAATATATGATGTTTTAATATTAGGTGCAGGTGCCAGTGGCTTGATGTGTGCCTCAGAGTTAAGTAAAAAAATTAGTGTTGGAATTATTGATGTAAACGCAAAAGTTGCTCAGAAACTAAAGGTTTCAGGTGGTGGGAAGTGTAACATTACTAATGTAAGTGTAAGTTATGAAAATTTTGATGGAGATACAGATTTAGTATCAAGCGTCTTAAAGCGTTTCTCTAAAGATGATCTACTAGATTTTTTACAAAGAAATTCTCTAACTCCGGTTATAAGAAAAAATCGATATTACTTTTGTAAAGACTCTTCGGATGAAATAATAAATATTTTAAAAAGATTGACGAAGCATCATGAGCTTATTTTAAATCAAGAGATAGTCGAAGTCATAAAAAAAGATGAAATTTTTAGTGTTAAGACAAATAGGGGAGTCTTAAAAGCGAGAAGAGTTATTGTAGCAAGTGGCGGGAAGAGTTTTAAAACTTTAGGTGCTAGTGAGATAGGGCTTGAAATAGCAAAAGGTTTTGATATAGACACAAAAGAGTTTACTCCTGCTCTTGTCGGACTAACTGTTCAAAAAGACCAGTTTTGGATGAAAGAGTTAAGTGGTTTAAGCTGTTATGTAAATATAAAAGTAGAAGACAAGATTTTAGATGAAGATTTGCTTTTTGCACATAAAGGTATAAGCGGACCGGTAGTTCTCTCAGCATCCTTGTATTGGAGAAAAGGGAATATATTAATAGACTTTTTGCCAAAGAAAAAAATATTAGATCTTGTCAGCGGAAGTAAAAAACTTATAAGTTCTGTAATACCTCTTCCAAAAAGACTCTCAGTAGCAATATTAAAAGCTATAGGTGTTAAAGATATAGAGTGTAAAAAATTAAGCAAAGAAGAAAAAGAAAAACTTTTAGCAATCCATAACTATGAGTTTGCTCCGGCTGGTAATTTTGGTTTCTCGAAGGCTGAAGTTAGTAGAGGTGGAGTTTGTGCCCAAGAGTTACATATGGACTCATTAGAAGCAAAAGCTATTAAAAACTTACACTTTATAGGTGAGGTTGTCGATGTAACAGGAGAACTTGGAGGTTATAACTTCCAATGGGCATTTAGCAGTGCTGTTGTTTGTGCCAAAGAGATTAATAGGTCGCTTTAAAGTTTGCTTCAAAGGCTACAAGGTATAATTGTTTTAAATATAAAGGGGTGACGAATGTTAAAAAAAATAAATAAGGTAATAGTTGCTACAGTATTGGTAGCATCGTCTCTTTCAGCTGGAGCGTTAGATGACTCTAAATATAAGTTTAATATTAACTCATTAGTGGGTTTTGAAGGTGGATATAGTGCTTTTGATTATGAACGTACTACCAGTGGTATTACAGATGTTAGAGAAACAATAAACTTAAATCATGGTGGTATTAAAATAGGTGCTGAATCAGATAATTACAGACTCTTTTTGAGTGCTAGGGCTTTTGATGGTGGTGATTTTGATTATGCTCGTGCTTATGGTGTTGAAGTTCAATATCTTCTAAATTTCTCTAAAATGGCTAATGTATACTTTGGTGTTAATGCAGGCACAGTAGATATGAGATTTGAAGATAAAACCAATAGTAAAACGGTTAAGTTAAGTGAACCATATATAGGTGGRGATGTTGGTGTAAATATACACCTTGGAAAAGTTGCAGACCTTGAACTTGGTGCTAGACTAATGAGCCTTAATGCAACTGTTAGTGATGGTCCAGTTAAATATGACTTTGATAATATAGCAAGTGCTTATGTAAGTATTATCTTTAAATATCAAATGGATTAATAARTGAGATATATTTTAACTATTCTTCTTCTTGTAGGTATAGCACAAGCGGATATTATGAAGAAAAAGACTTTGGCTTGTCCAACTATCTTTCAATTGAAAAAGGCACCGATGGATACAACTGATGACTTTATGAGTTTAAGTATGTATGCTATTGCAAATGATTGTGTGATTATAGATAAAAGAGATAAAGTTGAAGCTATAGGTTATGATCCTACAAATTCAAAAGAAATTTATCAAAAAATAATTTATAAAAAGACAGGTGTTTATTTATATGTGCTTAGATCAGCAATTCAAGTTGAACAAGATGGTAAAAAAAGTTCATATAGATTTTGATAATTTTTTAGTGGTGCTCGATACTGGGTTTGAACCAGTGACTTCTTCCATGTCATGGAAGCACTCTACCACTGAGTTAATCGAGCATGTTTCTTAGAGCCTAATTCTATCCAAAAAATCTTAAAATAATTTTTCTACATTTACACTCAATATTTATATTTAATTTATGTTTATTGAGTGTATAATTCTAGCATTAAAAATATGCCAGAAGGTTAGTTATGAATTTAACTGAGTTAGAAGAGTTAGGATTAAAAAATATTGGTAATGTTCACCATAATCTAGGTTATGATGAATTGATAAAACATGAACTTGAGAACGGCGAATGTGCTCAAACAAACAAAGGTGCGACAGCTGTTGATACAGGTATCTTTACTGGTCGAAGCCCTAAAGATAAATACTTTGTAGATTGTGATCCATCGAACAAATACATTGCTTGGGGTGATGTAAATAAAAAAGTTTCTGCTGATATTTTTGCAGAGCTACTAGTAGTTGCTCAAGAACAACTTTCAGGTAAAGATTTATATATTACAGATGTTTTTTGTGGTTCTTCGGCTGCATCTAAAAGATCAGTTCGTTTTGTATCTGAAATAGCTTGGCAATCACATTTTGTAAAAAATATGTTTATTCGTCCAACTGCTCCAGAATTAGAAGTTTTTAAATCAGACTTCACAGTTTTAAATGCATGTAAAGCTGTAAATGATAAATGGAAAGAGCATGGACTAAACTCAGAAGTATTTGTGCTTTTTGATATTGAAAATAATATGGCTATTATCGGTGGTACTTGGTACGGTGGTGAGATGAAAAAAGGAATTTTTTCAATGATGAACTACTGGTTACCACTAGAGGGAAAACTTCCGATGCATTGTTCAGCAAATGTTGGTAAGAATGGAGATACTGCACTTTTCTTTGGACTAAGTGGAACAGGCAAAACTACACTTAGTACTGATCCACATCGTGCTCTTATCGGAGATGATGAGCATGGTTGGGATAACCATGGTGTATTTAATTTCGAGGGAGGTTGTTACGCAAAAGTAATTAACCTTGATGGAAAAAGTGAACCTGAAATCTATAATGCTATTAGAACAAATGCACTACTTGAAAATGTAGTGATGTATGGTGAAGGTGAAGTTGATTATGAAGATGGGAGCAAAACAGAGAATACTCGTGTTTCTTATCCTATTGAGCATATCCAAAACCATAAACATGACCTAWTGGCTGGTCATCCTGAAAACATCATCTTCTTAACAGCTGATGCATTCGGTGTTTTACCTCCAGTATCAAAACTTACTAAAGAACAGGCAATGTACTACTTCCTAAGTGGTTACACTGCAAAAGTTGCGGGTACTGAGCGTGGTATTACTGAGCCGGTAGCAACATTCTCTGCATGTTTTGGTGAGGCTTTCTTACCACTGCATCCAACAGTTTATGCAAAACTTCTTGGTGAAAAAATCAATAAGCACGGTGTAAATGTTTACCTTGTTAATACAGGTTGGACTGGCGGCGGTTACGGTGTTGGTAAGAGAATGAGTATTAAAGATACTCGTGCTTGTATCAATGCAATTTTAGATGGAAGTATTAAAGAGAGTGAATTTGACACTACTATAACGTTTAGACTTCATGTTCCAAAAACTTTAGGTAATTTAAATCCTGAGATTTTAAACCCTCGTAATGCTTGGGAAGATAAAGAACTTTTTGATAAGACCAGAGATAAGTTAGCAGAGATGTTTATTAAAAATTATACAAAATATCAAGAGGGTGCAGAGATAGATTATGCTCCATTTGGACCAATACTAGCAAGATAAGCTTTTCCCTTGGCTTGAATGTAAGGAATGTTTTTCATAGAAAAATGTTCACTGGAATTCAAAGTAAAGCCAAGGGTACTTATTTGACTTTTTTCTTCGTTGCTTTTTCCATATATATCCATAAAGCTCCACCAAAAGTTACTAAAATAATCGGTGCAATCCAAGGTTTGTCTCCTATAATCTCAGCAAGTTTTATTAAAAAACTTCCAGAGTGGTAACTACCTAGTCCAAATACTAAAGCCCATACAGCTGCACTCATTACATTTAATATAGCAAACTTTTTAAAGTCATATTTTGTCAGACCTATAGCAATAGGAATAAGTGTTTTGATTCCATAAACAAATTTTTGAATAAGTATAATCCATGAACCATTTTTTTTCATCATAACATGTGCAAGTGCTAATTTACGTCTGTGTTTACGTAAGCCTTCCATCATCATAGTTTTTTGGTAGCGTGCCATATAAAAAAGTAGTACATCACCTAGAGCATTTGCTAAAAAAGCGATAGCTATTGATGTAGTTAAATCCATTTTTCCCATAAAAGATAGAACTCCTGCGCCGATAAGTGCCACAAACCCACCACCGAGTGAGTATAAAAAGAGTCCTATATATCCATAAGTGGCTAAATTACTAAATGTGTCTTCCAAAATTTATCCTTAAATTTTGACAGTGGAAATCTCTTTGACGAGCACATTTTAGGTATAAAATGTAGCCGAAAAAGAATCAGATTTGCACTGCCTTAGTCTAGCCAAGTAAAATAGGCTTTTTTAAAGTTGTTTTATTTTCATTATTTCATCACGAAGTCTTGCAGCCTCTTCAAAGTTTAACTCTTTGGCTGCTTTCTTCATTTTTAGAGAAAGCTCTTTTACTWTAGCTTTCTTTTCAGATGCTGGCATTTTATCCATTTTTTTGTGCTYTTGGTAAATAGCACCATAATCCTCTACTTTTAGATTTGTATCTAGCTTACGAATGGTAGTAGTTGGAGTAATTCCATGCTCTTTATTATGAGCATCTTGAATCGCTCTTCTTGAGCTAGTTGTATCAATTGCTTTTTGCATTGATTTTGTTATTTTATTTGCATAAAGTATAACTCTACCATTAGAGTTTCTTGCTCCACGACCAATTGTTTGAATAAGTGCAGTCTCACTTCTTAAAAAACCTTCCTTATCAGCATCTAGTATTGCTACTAGAGAGACTTCTGGAAGGTCTAAACCTTCACGAAGGAGATTGATACCTATAAGAACATCAAACTCACCTAATCTAAGTGCGCGGATGATTTGATTACGCTCTATGGTATCTATATCAGAGTGCATATACTGAACTCTAATACCTAAATCTGCTAAATATTTAGTAAGAGCTTCAGCCATTTTTTTAGTAAGAACAGTTATCAGAATTCTTTCATTCTTAGCTGCAATTATTTTTATCTCATCATGTATATCTTCAACCTGATTATCTGATGACCTGATTTCTAATATTGGGTCAAGTAGACCAGTCGGTCGTATAATTTGTTGAGCTATTACACTAGACATTTCTAGTTCATATTCAGCTGGTGTTGCTGATACAAAGAGATAATGAGGAGCTTTATTTATATACTCATCGGCTTTAAGTGGTCTGTTATCTAAAGCACTTGGCAGTCTAAAGCCATAATCAACTAAAACTTCTTTTCTAGCTCTATCACCTGCATACATACCTCGATATTGTGGAAGTGAAACATGAGACTCATCAACTATGATTAGATAGTCCTTGTTCTTTAGTGCAAGAYAGTCAAGCAGAGTAAATGGAGCTTCTCCAGGTTTTTTGTTTGTAAGTAGTCTTGAATAGTTTTCAACGCCCTTACACATTCCTGTTGTTTGTAGCATCTCTAGGTCAAATTCAACTCTCTGTTTTAGTCTTTGGTACTCTAAAAGCTTTCCCTCTTTTTGAAAAAAAGCAAGTCTGTCATCTAATTCTTCTTCTATGCGCTTGATTGCTACTGCCATCTTCTCTTGTGAGACACTAAATTGTGAAGTAGCATAGATGGTAAAGCTTTTGTGATCTTCTAGTCTTTTATTATCGATAATATCAAAAGTATAAATAGCTTCAATTTCATCTCCAAAAAATTCTATACGAATGGCCTCTTGCTCAAAATATGGAGGGTATACATCTAAACTTTCTCCATTTACTCTGATATGTCCACTGTCAAAGTAACTATCATTTCTGCTGTAACCCATCTCAACTAAACGAAGTAGAAGTTTTTTCTGATTTATCTCATCTCCGACTTCAAGTACCTGAACCATATTTAAGTATTCTTCGGGATCACCAAGACCGTAGTTTGCTGATACTGACGCTATAACGATAACATCATCGTATGAGAGAAGGTTAGCAGTTGATGAGAGTCTCATACGCTCAAGCTCATCATTTATAGCACTGTCTTTTTCTATAAAGAGATCCTGACGTGGTATGTAAGCTTCCGGTTGATAGTAGTCATAGTAAGAAACAAAATACTCAACATGAGCATCAGGAAAAAATCCACGAAACTCAGAGTAGAGTTGTGCTGCAAGAGTTTTATTATGCGTCATAATGATAGTCGGCATCTTAACATTCTCTATAACCTTCGCCATAGTGTATGTTTTACCGCTACCCGTCACGCCTTCTAGGGTTTGGTAGCGATTACCTTTTAGTATCGATTCACTTAACTCTTTGATAGCAGTAGGCTGATCACCAGCCGGTTCAAATGGAGTATGTGCTTTAAAGTTTATCTCTTTTTTCATGTTTGTGATTATAGCTGATTATCTATTTTTGAAACCAAACATAAAGTAACTACATGTACTCTTATTAAAAATATTTTTTACCATCAACATTTATAAGTTTAATTCCTTCAAGCTTTTGAGAATCATCTACTGTCATATAGATAATTGAATTTTCATGTTCTTTTAGAAATTTTAAGGCTTTTTCATTGTTTTTAAATATTTTTGGAGCAATACCGTAACCGGAAAATACTTTTTTTAGCCAGAATTTTTTAAATCTACGTTTATTTTGTCCAATATAATCAGTCAAAAATTGATTAAGTGCCGAAGGATTTTGGGAACTAAGACTAATACTTATTCTCTCTCCATGACTCCAAAAAGTTTTTCTGCCTAAAAATATATTTTCCAAGTCACTTTTAGAGAGTTCTGTAATGTCTATATTGTCACTAATTACTATGACATTTTTTTCAAGAGCATAAACTGAAGGGATAATAAAACTCAGTAGAAGAAGAACTTTGATAATCTTATTAAAAATTTTCATCATATCCTCCTAAAACCCAATCGATAAAGCAGCTCTGAATTCAGAGTATGAATCACCTGCATAAATCGTATTGTTTTTTTGCGATTGGACATTTAAGACATCAACTTTTATAAATACATTCGTATCAACTTCAATATTTATTCCTGGGGCGATATTTGTAACACTATCCTGGGCTTTGGAATGGTTTGGATCAGCTTGAGAATATAAGAAATATAGATTTATGTTGTCTGTAATATAGTAACTAGGAAGTATACTGTAACCGCTTCTTCTAAATGAGGTGATATTTTGTACATCAAGTGTACCGGTAACATATTCTGCCTCAAATCTAAAGTCATTATTGATATGCCAAATCATCTGCACACCATAAGAACTTACTTCCATYTCCCCAATTGATACGTCATTGCTATCATAGTTTTGCATTATGTCATGGTAGTAAGAGGCACCGATTTGCAAATCAYTGCTTATATCAGCTCTAACTCTTGCTACAATTGCCTTATGGTTATTATCGTCTTTATTATATTCATTTCCGTCAACCCCATAAGACAAATCTCCATTTATTACCTGAAGAATATAATCAACTGGAATATTGGATACCTTCGTATTTCCAAGAAGAGCTACACCTGTTCCCCACCTTGGATAAAATAGAGTCTGCTCATATTTATCTTTAGATATAAAATACATCTTATTAGTAGTATTAGGCTCTTTTAAAATAATAAGAGATGGTTTAGCGGTATGAATTTCATTGTATATACCAAATGCTGTAAACATTTTCCCTATCCTAATCTTAATAGGGTCACTAAAGGTATACTCTGCAAATGCATACTCATAACCTATGTTTCCTTTGTCAACTTCACTTTGACTCCCATGYTCCCAAGAGAAGTCTACAGCTATTCTAACCCTATCAGTAACTTGAATATTTAAAATTATATCGAGCATATCAGAATCAAAAGAAGCATGTTCATCAACAAAGCGACCATCATATTCTCCGGAAATCTTATCTTCAAATTCAACATTAAAGTAACCGTTCATTGTTATTTTATCTGTCCAATCAGCATGTAACGACAATAAAGAACTATAAAATAAAATAATAAGTAGTTTTTTCATGTAAATCCTTGGGCTGTAAAAAAATAGTTTATCATAAGTAGAAGTAAATGTATGTTAAATGTTACTACAATGTTACTATAATGTATTAATATATATGTTATGATATGTAAAAACATATATGGTTGCATATGAACTCTTTAAAGTTTCAATTATTTTTAGCAGGAATTATTTTGTCTGTAATACCAATGCTTTCTTATCAGTACATCACTTTTGCACAAAATTCTAAAACGCTACAGGCAACATATTCAAAAGAGTTAAAGCAAAAGACAGATTTAACAACACTTCTGATAAATAAATCTATCTTTCACACAATTTCAGACATTAAAATGATTACAAGTAATATCGCAGAGTGGATAAATATACGCAATTATCAGCAAGTTGAAAAGCAATTTAATAATTTTGAAAATGTTCGTTTTGATATTGACTCAACAACTTTAATTGATGAAACTTTTAATATTATTTTTTCGACTTCAACAAATGTTGCAAAAACAAAAAGTCTCAGTCAAATATCAATAAAAATGATAAAAGAATATACTTTGACAAATATGAAAGATATATTTATACAGGTCTCTTTAGAAGATGATGAGCCTAAGATTTTTATGTTAAATAAAATCTATGCAGATAAATCATATTTTCTACTAGTAGAGATGAACTTTCAAAATATTAGTTTACTTCTCTCARGTTTTGAGGATGAGATTCTAGGTCAAAAACCTATATTTTTACTTGATAAAAACAATAAATTGATATTTACCACTATGGAATCTGCAAATACCAAAGNTTTTTTTTAATAAGTTAGATATATACAGCGATAGTTCAAAAATATATAAATTCACAGATTATGAAGGAGATGAAGTAATATCTGCATTTGACACAGTGTCTAAATTTGGAGAGAATAAAGCCATTGGCTGGAAAGTCATTACATCAATTTCCATAGACACCATTAACGATAAGGTAAACCAAACACTATCGTATGTTATAAATATAGGTGTACTAATTACTCTGTTGATATTTTTGCTTCTGGCTCTTTTATCAAGAAGAATTTCAAACTCAATAAAAGTTGTTCTTAATTTAGCTAAAAAGTTAGAGATTGGTGATTATACAGCACGGGTTTATGATAAAAATAATATTAAAGAGTTTGARGAGTTAACACAAATTCTTAATGATATGTCAACTACCATTGAAAAACGTAATAATGAGTTGGAAAATAAAAATAACCTTCTTCAAGACCTGGCGCACTATGATGTCTTAACGGGTATTGCAAACCGTATGTTATTTCAGGRAAATTTGACTTCATCAATGGCTAGAGCAAAAAGAAAGAACTCCTTACTGGCACNTTTTTTTATAGATTTGGATCAATTTAAATATATTAACGATTCTTATGGGCATTACATAGGTGATGAGATTTTAAAAGAAAGTGCTTTAAGGTTAAAATCAATATTGAGAGAGGGAGATTCTGTAGCTAGACTGGGTGGAGATGAGTTTACTATTGTCCTTGAAGATATAAATGATGTTAGCATAATTGATAAAATAGCTACGAAAGTTATTGATATTATAAGTAAACCTATAAAAATAAGAGAACATATTTTTACTATCTCTTGCAGTATAGGAGTAAGTATGTATCCACAAGATGCAACTAACAAAAGTGATCTGATTAAATATGCAGATACAGCAATGTACAAATCAAAAGCTTTAGGTCGTAGTATTTACCAGTTTTACTCTAGTGAATTAACACAGATGAGTTTAAAGCGTGTTAAATTAGAAAAAGATATATATGCAGCAATAGAAAATAAAGAATTTTCAGTCTATTATCAAGCACAAATAGATTTAAAGATGAAAAAAATCAGTGGATTTGAAGCATTGGTACGCTGGAATAAACCAGGAGTAGGAATGGTTTTGCCCATAGACTTTTTACCACTTGCTGAAGAGATAGGGGCGATTGTGCAAATAGATAAGTTTGTGATGCAATCGGCGATGGAGCATATCGTTAGTCTCTATGCCAAAGGTTACAACCCCGGAAAAATAGCACTTAATTTATCTATAAAGATGCTTGAAAAAGGTAATTTTATAGAACTTATAAATGAGCTACTTTACCAAACTAAATGTAGACCTGAGTGGATTGAAATAGAGATTACAGAGGGACAAATTATGAGTAATCATAAGCACTCAATTGAAAAGCTAAAACAAATTAGTGATTTGGGAATTCAGATAGCAGTTGATGATTTTGGTACAGGCTATTCTTCTTTGTCTTATTTAAAACACCTACCTATAAATAAACTCAAAATAGACAAATCTTTTATAGAGGGTTTACCACAAGATAGAGATGATATTCAAATAACTAAAACTATCATTTCTCTTGCTAAAGGTCTGAACCTAGATGTAATTGCAGAGGGAGTTGAAACAAAGGAACAAAAAGACTGCTTGGCAGAAAATGGATGTAGTAATATACAAGGTTATTTGTACTCAAAACCTTTACCTGCACAAGAGATGGTAAACATTTTAAATAAAGATTTTTTTGTAGAATAAGTTTTTAAAACTAATTTTAAATAATATCTACTTTAAAAATTATTAATAATTATAACTAAATTTTATTAGCATCATAACTCAACTTTGCATATTGTACTATGTCAAAAATTAAGTTGGAGATAATATGAARAAAATTATAGTTGGATTAATGGCAGCACTACTGTTTTTAGGGTGTAGTTCAAAAGATGCACCAGAACAAGCTGTAGAGCCAAAGTTAGTTGTCGGTAAAAGTTTAGCAGATATGAAACTTAATGATCAGTTTGAAAAGGCACAAGTACTAGAAGCGGGTACTAAAAAAGTTATCTTTGCATTTTCAAAAGATATAGCACATACTTGTAATGATTATTTTGTTACACAGTCTCCTTCATATTTAAGCGAGAATAATACTCAGTTTGTTGCAGATGTTAGTGCTGCCCCTTCTCTAATTAGAAGTATGTTTATTCTTCCAGGTTTAAAAGACTTTAAACACACAGTTTTACTTTTAGACGATAAAAAAGTTGCTGCTCCATACAGAGCTAATGTTAATGTAGAAAAAATTGTAGTCGCATATATTGATAATAAATCAATTACAAAGATTGTAACTATTAGCTCAGAAGATGAGCTTAAAAAAGTTATAGAAGCTAAGTAGCTTCTATACTTCTCGTATATTCTTCAAAACTCTCTTTGTCTATAGGCTTAGAAAAATGATAACCTTGCAGAACATCACACTTTTCCTTTATTAAAAAATCTTTTTGCATCTGTGTCTCAACCCCTTCTGCAACAATACTTAGATCTAAATTTTTAGCAATATTTAGGATTGTTTTTACCATATTTGCATCTTTATTTGCATCTTCGAGTTCAAATATAAAAGATTTATCTATTTTTAACTCATCTATTGGTATTTGTCTTAGGTAACTAAGAGATGAGTAACCTGTTCCAAAGTCATCCATTGAGAAGCGTATACCACATTGTTTTATTTGATTCATAGTATCTATTAGTTTAGTTATATCTTCGGCAACACTTGTCTCGGTCATCTCAAACATCAGTCTTGAACTAAGATCTGGATTGAGGTATTTTTTACATAATGAAGATACATCATCTGTAAAAGTATTGTGAAACATCTGGCGCATACTTATATTTATAGAAAGCTGATCAAGTTTAATCCCTTTTTTATCCCAATCACTAAATGTTTTAAAAGCCTCTTCAAGTATAAAGTAGCCCAGTTCTACTATAAAACCTGTCTGCTCAGCAATAGGAATAAATTCATCAGGACCAATATGACCAAGAATCTTATTATGCCATCTAACAAGAACTTCACAACCAATCACCTTTGAATCAGCGTTAAGTTGAGGTTGATACTTTAGAGTTATTTCATTATTCTCTAGAGCAAAATGTAGAAATCTTTCTATCTCTAATTTTCTCTCAACTCTTATAGAAAGTTCGTCATTGAAGAGAATTACACCGTCTCTTCCTAGAGATTTTGCTTCATACATAGCGATATCTGCTTCTTTTATAAAAGTTCCGGCTTTCATTTTAGGGTTGTCTATAATACTTACACCGATACTTGCACTTATATACATATGGTGTTCTTCTATGATATAAGTCTGTTTAATAGAATCTAGAAGCTCATTTGCAAACTCAATAGCATCTTTAAGACATATTTCTTTGTCTTTACATGTTGAACTCAGTATACAAAACTCATCTCCGCCAAGTCTTGATACATGCGCTCCATGCTCTTTAGAAATCTTAGTCATCCTGTCTGCAACTTCACATAGAAGAAGATCTCCGATATCATGTCCTAAGGTGTCATTTATAGTTTTAAAATGGTCTAAATCAATGAGTAAAAGATAAACATATTTATGATCATTTTTTTGAAGTTTAATAGCATTTTCTAAAAGCTCTATAAAGTAACGTCTGTTTCCAAGTTTAGTTAGGTAGTCATGGTAAGCTTGAAATTTACTTTTTTGTAGATAGTTATAAGTATTTCTAGAAGCATATAAAAGTACCAATCCAAGAACTATCGTAAGAATTGCGAGTAGATAACTGTATGGCTCACCTACAAGTGTAAGATAGATAGTAATTGGCAACATAGAAAAAGAGAGAATAAACAAAGCTAGTTTCTTTTCAGATACCAGTATAGTTGCTGAAACAACAGAAACGCCTAGTTGAGTAGCGATAGCTATATAGTGAAGTTCAATAGCATCTTTAGAAACATATACAAAAAAGATAATTGTCCATATAGAGAAATATGTAAATAGAAAGTATCTTGTTTGAGATAGCCATTTTTCTTTTTCTTCAATAGAATAGTTGTTAGATGAATATGATTTGTATAGTTTATAACCCCATAATGAAACTAAAAGTATGAGTAAATACCAAGATATTTCAGGGAGATAAGAAGAGTATAGACTACCTATGAATACATAAGATAGTCCAGTACTTGCAAAGAGTCCTATTAAGATAAGAATCTGCTTGTGCATAAAGTTATAAAAGTTCATATTGTCTAGCATATTGTGTTACATCTCCATGCAAGTATAAAAAAACATTATAACCAAAATTTATCTAAATAAACTCTATATAGCTAAGATAAGTCTAAAAAACTAAGCTATTCCTCAGACAAGTAAAGTAAAGGTTAGACTTTTTGTGATAGAATTATACCAATAAAATATAGATAGGAATTTTAATGCAAAATCAAACAAATTTAGATAAATTAAATGATAAAGTATCACAAATATTAGAAAATTACAACTCGTTAAGAGAAGAAAATAAAAATTTTCGTATTGAGATGGTTACACTAAAAGCTGAAAATGAAGCAAAAGGTATAGAGATAGAAAAACTTACAGAAGCAAATATTATGAAAGATTTAGAGATAGAAGAGATAGTTGAAAAAATAGAAAGTATTTTAGGCTAGTAATAAATGAGTAAGAAAATAGGTTTACATATTGGTGGTCGTCGTTTTGATGTTGATGTAGAAGATGACTTTGCAGCATTTTTAGAAGAACATATGTCAAAAGATTTCAATATAGACGGGAACAATGACTTGAAAAAAATGCTTCATGCATATGTAAAAAAAACACATGAATTATTCCTCCAAGAAAAGGAAATAGAGAAAATTTTAAGAAAAACAGAACTTTAGTCCAAGATTTAGAATACTCTAAGCTAGAAGTGCTATAATTTCATTCTCTCAAAAAAGAGATGGTGTGCGCTCGTAGCTCAGCTGGATAGAGCACTGGTTTGCGGTACCAGAGGTCACAGGTTCGACTCCTGTCGGGCGCACCATGTTAACAAACAACTACAACAATTTTACTTCACTTTTAAAATCTTGATTTAATCTTACATATGTCGCGGAATAGAGCAGTTCGGTAGCTCGTCGGGCTCATAACCCGAAGGTCGCAAGTTCAAATCTTGCTTCCGCAACCAATTCTAAATCCTTTATTTATAGGTTTTATAACAACATTTTTTAAACAATTTAACTAGACTTATATCTTCGTATCAGTAAGCAACATTAAACACTTTTAGAACCCGTCAACTTGTTATCTCCCTATTGTTAAATGATTAAATATTTAAAACAAAAGGAACATAAATGTCAATTAGAAATATAAAACAGACAGAAAAAGTAAAAGTACTTTTAAGACTGTTAGATAATCAAGAGAACATTGAAATAGCTTGTAGCAAAGCTGGACTTAATGTTGAAGTAACAAAAAAATTCTTATCTTTAAACTAAGAACTTAATCCTCCTCCCACTTACATAATAAATTAAATTAATGAGACTCACGGCATTGATTTAATGTAACACTATTTCTTTCTCTTGCTTTTTATTCTTATCATTAGTTGAGTTTTTCTATCTCCCATATATTCCATATCAAATATCTCAACTGCCTTGATAAGGTCGCCCATCTTTTTAAAACCATAATTAACTTGAGAGAAAGAAGAATTTTTTCTTATGTACATAGACATATCTTTTACATCTGCCCAGCCTTGCTCATCTGCTGTTATTTCAGCACCTTGTTTTAGTAAGTTAATAAGCTTATAGTCTTTTCGTATATCATAGTTATTTCCAACATATTTAGTTACAGCTTCAGTAACAGCTGGGTGTTTTTTATTTTTAGCAATATCTTCAATAGTCTCATCATCTTGTAAAACACTTAGTTTTTCAACATATATGAATTGAGAACATGCATTTACAAAAGCCATAGGAGTTTTTGATTCACCATATCCATATACCGTTAGTCCATCAGATAATATTCTTGTAACAATAGGAGTGAAATCACTATCGCTAGTTATTAAAACAACAGCTTCAAGTTCTTTAGTGTAGAGAATATCCATAATATCAATTATCATAGCGATGTCGGTTGCATTTTTACCTTTTGTATAAGCAAATTGCTGAATAGGTTTAATATTATAATCTTGCAAAATATTTTCCCAGCCGTAAAGTTTTTTATCTTTCCAATCTCCATAAGCTCTTCTAATGTTCACCGTTCCATACTGAGATAAATCATCGAATATACTTTCTATATATTTTGAACTTACATTATCACAATCTATAAACATGTGCTGTGAGCTCAACTTGGAATTATTCAATGTATCACAAACATTTCACAATATGGCTAAAAAAGGCTATTCAATTGGTGAAATTGCAAGGCGCATGAATAAGCAGTTAAAATTTATAATGCCAATTAATCGTTTTGTTCAGTTCTATCATTCTGTCTTTTGCAGCAGTAGATTTTATGAACCAAGAATCTAACGGGTAATACAATACTGGTTTATCAGTCCTCCAACAATGTGGGTAACTGTGTTCGTATTTAGCAACACTAAACGCTT
>NVRL01000029.1 GCA_002732645.1 Sulfurimonas sp.
CTTCGTTAAATTCCTTATTATAAGTTAATGTATTATCCCATAAAAGTGTCAAACTTTTATTAGAACCTTCAGCTAAATATGCATTTGGTGATATATCAGTATCCCAACTATAAGATGGAGCCCAAGTCCGTGTATCCCAAAAATTAGCCTCAATCCCTAACAAAGATTTTAGCTTGAAGTTTTTCAAAATAGTTAACTCTGTAAATACGTTGCCTTGTAGATTATACCCTTTAGTTACATTTTCAACAATATTAGATTTACCTATAGGGTTTTCAATATCACCAGAATATATTGCTTGACCAATTGGTCCAGAATAATTACCATCTTCTCTATATATTGGTTGAGTGGGAAGCGATAAAATGGTGTTTTGAATGCTATTACTGTAGCAGTTCTGGTAGGAATCATGTTTATGGTTAGTATCGGTACATTTGAGTGTCTAGCTTCTCTCGTCTAAGTCGTATGCCAAGAACGGATGCTTTTGTAATGGTAACAGTTACAGTTATAACTGTTGTAGAAGATTTAGCTGTTGCAGTTATTGCAGGTGTAATTATCTCTGCTCTTGCTTTTGCTTGGAAACATGCAAGAATATTTGCTAAAGTTCATACTGAAGCTGATGGTACTAGAGTTTATGAGCTAGACGGTCCTCTTTTCTTTGGCTCTGCTACAACATTTGCAGATAATTTCGACATTCCAAATGACCCTCCAAAAGTTGTTATCGACTTTAAAGATGCAAGAGTTATGGATTCTTCTGGAGTTGAAGCTATAGATGCAATAACTAAAAAATACGAAGATGCAGGTAAAAACCTTCTTCTTCGTCATCTATCAGCCGACTGTAAAGCTATACTGAAAAAAGCTGAACATCACTGCTCATACGAAGAAGATGATCCAACTTATAAAGTTGCTTATAACTATTAATATATTATTATGCTACTCTATGCATTCCATCTCAGGAGAGACTGTGAAAGAACTTTCTTCTTTCCAGTTTCATTTTACACTTATTTTAGCTTTTCACCTCTAACTCCAAATATGAAATATATTTTGAAAAAGTATACTGAATTTTGCAAAGAATTAGCGATATATAGAGCTATTTCTTCTCTTATATCTCGGATATTGCCATCCTTTAATGCAATTAATAGTTTTTGAAACAGAGTTACCCCTATAAGGTTTAGCAATCTTTTAAAATTATATGTAAACATGATAAGTGCATTCTCACCTGATACTTTATTTTTACCTCTAACTAAAAAGTGATCCCAACCTAAATTTCTTTTAATTGTACCAAATGGATGTTCTACTATTGAACCTCTTTTTTTGATAATAGCTTTAGCTTCATCTGTTTGCATCTTTACAGAGTGTTGTTCAATAATATTTTCATGTTCCCATCTAAATATAGATTTATATGGTGTTTTAGTTGGTAAACATTTATCTTTAATTGGACAAGACTTACATATTGCACTTGCACCACTGTATACATAATTAACTTTTCCATTATCTCTAATTTGAGGGGCTTCTCTTTTTGTTAGTTTTTTATTATTTGGACAGATATAAGAATCGCTATCTTTATCATACACAAATGCTTCTCTAGAGAACTTACCTTTATCTTTTTGAGTTTGTTGTTTGTTTGAGAGAGGCACTATAGGATTTATATTATCATCTACACATTTTTTTATCTCTATAGAGCTGTTATAACCCTTATCAGCTACAATAGTTAAATAACTTTTTTCTAATATATCTTTGGTTTGCATTGCCATTTTATGTAGTTGGTCTTGGTCAGTACTGCTTGTTGATATATCTGTAGCTACAATAAATTTAAATGTATCATCAACAACTATTTGAGAGTTGTAAGCCATTAGGTGATGTGCAGGTTTCCTCATAAGTGCTGCATCTTTATCAGTTCTATTGTGCTGTGTTTTACCTAGATTATCTAGTAGTTTTAAGTCATTTGCTAACTCTTCTTTTTTATATTTTAGTTTTCTCAAATCTTTTGGTAATTTTGAGATAAGGTTTAATGGTTGTTTTTCCTTATCTGAGAACTCTAATACCTTTAGATATTCACAGATTTGACTATCTATTTCTATTAAATCTTTTTGCAAACTCTTTTTCATAATAAGTCTGTTTTTAGAAGCATTCGCTCTTAAATATGCACCATCTACTGCTACAAGATTACCATCTATTAGATTTATATTTTTACATAATAATACGAACTCTTTAAAGAGTTGCTTCAAAGCTTTATAATTATTTTTTCTAAAATTGGAAATTGTCTTGTAGCTTGGAGTAAGTCCTTGTGTTAACCACATTAACTCAATATTGCGTTTACACTCTTTTTCAATTGCTCTAGAGCTTCTTATTTTATTTAGATAGCTATAGATATAAATCTTGATAATTAAATTTGGATGGTATGCTGGTTGTCCATCATTAGAAGCTTTAGATAAGTTTTTAAATCCTAACGATGATAAGTCTAATATATCCACATAACCATCTATTACTCTTACTGGATTATCATTATCTACATATTCATCAAGACTTGGAGGGAAAAGAAGTTGTTGTTTACGGTTTAGACCTTGCTTATAGTTGTCACTCATAAAAGCCCTATTTAGCGATGTTTTATAGAATTTATTATACTGTTTTACTACTTAAAAAAACTCTTTTTTTAAGATAAATATTAGAAAGTTCTTTCACAGTCTCAGGACGATGGGAACGAGGGAGGGTCTAATATTTTCAAGTTCAGCAACCAGTTTCTATACTCTTCTAAATTATCTTTTAGTATCCGTTCTTTTTTTGTTGGTTTTTTTGGATTTTTTGGCGAGACTAAAGTCTCACTTCCGATGCTTAGTTCTTCTCTTTTGTCATTACATAGTTTCCCTAGAGTATTGTCTACTATATATTTTGTAATGTATTCAGGTGTATAAAACACACCATCTTTTTTTCTCTTCGATTTTTTGTTATCAAATTCTACATCATTGATTGAAGCATTTATCTCTTCTAAATCTGTAAGACTTTGCTCAAAAATATGTCCTAAAATATTAACAGACACTTCACTTTCAAAGTCATAATCACTTAAGTCCTGAGCTTCCATATCAAGGATATTGTCATCTATGATTAAACTATCAAGTGTTTCATCAAATGCAAATAAACCACCATTGTATTTAGGAATTTTCTGTTTCTCACTTCCTTCATTAATAGCTTTAAATACATTTTTATAATAATCGTATAGTGTTCTATCTTCAAAATCATCTTCTTTAAATTTTGTTCTAATTTTTCTAATTGTATTTTCTGGAACTAGTAATTTATCTTCTGCAAAAAGTATAAATATGATTCTGTCACATAACTTTTGAGTAAGTCGTAGAAGTAAGGCTTTGTCAAGCGAGTTGTTTTTAACTAAGTTTTCAAATAGATGCATTCTAAATGCTGAAAAATCTTTATAAAGTTTGTTAGAGATATCTTTCTCAAACGAAGCTGATTTTTCTTTTAACTTTTGTGGAAGATTATCTTTGATGCTTTCATACGATAAAAGCAAATGAAGTGTTTTAAATTTTTCATAATCAAGATTAAAAAGTGAAAATTTTTCATAAGCAGTTGCTTTGTCTATATAAAACCTGAGTTCGTCAAAGTTTGAGATAATTATATATTTTGAGCTATTATGTTTACTGTTATATGCAAAGGCTTGGTTTTGAACTTTATCGAGATTTTTGGTATCTTGCCCTTTTAGCTCTATGACTCCAACAACTTCATCTTTTACATAAATAACACCATCAGCTTTGCCACCGTCAGTTTCATTTTTCTTTTCTCTTTCAAGATTAAAATCATTGCCGTTGCTACTATCAAGCGTATAACCTAAGCAGTTCTCAAAAATAAGCTGAAAAAATTCTGTTTGAAACTTCTCTTCATTAACAGTTTTTATAAAATCTATCTTAGATAAATACTTCTGATATTCTGAGTATCTAAGAGCTACAATACTTTCATTTTGACTTACATTTTTTAAAACTGATTTTTGAAACATTGACACAAAAATACCTTTTGTTGTTTTTTAACAATTATAAGTATTTTAGCTAAATTGTCTTCACATAAAAAGATATTGAAGATATATATTTACTTTTGTACTCCATCAAGAACAGGTACAAAATCACAAGCCTCTAACTCAGTAGCTAAAATAGATGTACCTCTTTTTTTAAAACTAGTGATAACTTGTTTGTTAGCAACTTCCATAGGAGCTACAAGTATTCCACCGTCCGCTAACTGATCGAAGATTTTTTGAGGGATTTTTTTAGCAGATGCAGAGAAAAGGATTCTGTCATAGGGAGCGTACTGTATCCAGCCGTTTTGTCCATCATCGGTTCTTGTGTGAATGTTACTTATCTTTAACTCTCTAAAACGTGATTTTGCCTCTAGCATCAAAGACTCGATACGCTCTATAGTAAAAACACCACGAAAGAGATGCGAAAGGACTGCTGCTTGATAACCGCTTCCACAGCCTACTTCTAAAACTCTGTCTGCACCTTTTGGTTCTAAGTACTGAGTCATCTTTGCAACTGTAAGTGGAGAGCTTATCCACTGAGCTGAACCCATAGGCAATGCATCTAGCTTATAAGCATTATGTTTAAAACCTGTCGGTACAAACTTCTCTCTGTTTGTGTTAGCTATGGCTTGCTTTACTTCATCGCTGAGGCTAAATTTCTGGTGGCACTCATTTGCCAGTCTTGTTGTTTTTGTTGCTGTAATTCTATCCAATACCCACATCCATATATCGTCTCATAACACTTATTTCTTTTTTGCTATATTCTACTTCTAAGCAAGGCTTATTCCCGTTTCTCTCTACTTTTCCATGAGGAGTTATTATTCCACTCATTTTAGTACACTCAGCATCTAGAGAATCACTTGCTACTACATAGCACTGGTTCATAATTGCAAGAGCTTGAGTCAAGTTCTCAAAGTGCTCAGTTCTCAGTACTCCCCACCAAGAAGGAATGGCTATAACATCAGCACCTTCAAGTATTTGCCAAAAATCTTTAAAACGAAGTTCAAAACAGATAAGTATTCCTATCTTTATGCCATCAACTTCTACTATCTCTATAGGGTCACTTCCTTCACTCATATATTTATGCTCATCACCAAAACGAAAGAGTTTCGCTTTTGCTCTTTCATATACTACTCTTCCATTGTGAAAGATTTTAGCAAAGTTAAACACTTCTCCATCACGTCTTTCCATCATAGTTAAAATAATTATTTTTTTGTGTGATGCTTTTTTTATCGCCTCATTTGCTACGTGAGCAAACTCCAAAGCTTCTTCAAAATTATCATAGTCATAACTTGTAAGACAGACTTCTGGGGCAACTATAAGAGAGTTGTCTGATGTTTTTTCTATTAAACTTAGAAGAGTTTGTAGGTTGGTGTTATAGTCAGGTGTTACTGTATCAAAAAGGAGTGAGCAGAGTTTATACTCACTCTCGTTATTTGTATTATTAAAAATAATGTTCTCCAAAAATAAATTTAGATTACAATTATATCTTAAACTCTACATTAAAAAATAGTTAGCTAAAAAGAGCATCTCTAGCCTTTTATGAAATATTAACTATTTGAAGCTTTTAGCAATTTCATAAATGTACCACTTTTTTTTACTATATTTCTATAAGCTACATATATAACATGCACTAAAACCATTGTAACAAAGACAGGTTGTGTGTTATTTCTAAGTTCATGTACCCATGTCATACCTAAACTTGGACTCATAAGTAAATACATCTCACTTACTAATGTAACTAAAAGTGCTGAACACATTGCTATATATCCCATAGCTATAAGAGCTTGAGGTATACTTTTTGCACGAATCAGATGCATAAGAGGAACGGCGTTTATTTTATTTACTGCCATATATACGCGAGTTATCACAGCTGCTAAAAGCACACCTATAAAAATAGTATGCAAGTTGAACATCGGCGTTTTCCAGCTATTAAACATAGGGTTATATCCAGCGTAAAAAGTTATAAACAGACCAAGAATACTTACTACTGTAAGTATGTACCAGAGTCTATATAGTTTTGTAAAATTTATTTGCATTGTTTACCTTACTTAAATGTCATGAGAGCATAGCCATCATTTTGATAGCCGATAGTGTCTATAAAACTATTTGCAGAAATTTCAACAAAATCAACTACATCTTTTTTATCTATAGCATTAGATGCAAGGCTCATTGCACATACGATAACCTTAACACCTCTTTTTAGAGCTAAATCTTTTAGGTAATCATGTGCTTTTTGTATATCTGCTACATCTTTATCGGGAACTATAAAATCAAACTCTTTAGATATCATAGACACACAAGAGCCGTGAAGAGTGRTAGCAAAATCTGCTTTGTCACCACGTTTTTCTATCATAGTCATAGTCTTGTCAATARGCCACATACGAGTTTTGATGTAATGTGCATCTCCTGAGCTACAGTCAAATACAGCTTTGTACTCTGCAGCTTGAAGAGTTCCAAAAGAAATAAAAAATAGTATGAATATATACTTCATTACTGACCCAGTGCAAAAACGTTTGAGAGAGTGTTTATGTAGTTAAAATAACCCGTAATAGCTACCGCTTCTATTATCTGAGCATCACTATAACCCATATCCTTTAATTTATCTATCTCTTCTTTTAAAACTTTATAGTTGTCTTTTTTAGAAGCTCTGATACAGAAATTTAGAAGTGCTTTTTCTTCATCACTTGTGTCTATTGCATCTACACCTTGAAGAACTTCTTCGATTCTCTTCTCTGTTAGTCCAAGCATCTTTGCAATGCTTTTATGTACATCAACACACATCTTACAGCCATTTTCTACAGAGATTAGAAGTGCTATAGACTCTTTAATATCATAAGAGAGAAGCGTTTCATCAAGCAGATATTTTTGAATCATTACATCAGTTGCAAAATATACTTTCTCATCAATTGCTAAAAGTTTAAATATCTCACCAAGTTTTCCTGTCTTTTCAAGTATAGGTCTTGCCTTATCCTGGATAGCAGGACTCATTTCCTCAAACTCCGGTAAATCTATATGTGCCATTATTTTCCTTTTAATAGTTGTAAGTTATTTAAAACGTTAACTTCAACTTAACGTTTTAAAATTATAGGGTATAATTCTTATATCAGTATTAATAGGACTTATATTGGAATATAAAATATCAGAATTAGTAGCCCAGACAGATGTACCAAAATCTACCATTTTGTACTACATAAGAGAGGGCTTGTTACCCCAAGCAAAAAAACTAAAATCAAATGTTCACCGTTACAATGAAGAGCATATTGAGTTAATTAAATACATAAAATATATGAAGCAAGAGATGGGCAGTTCAAACGAGCAGATAAAGACCGCTTTACAACACAAAAATCAGTCTCTCTCTAGCTCATTTTCAATGCTTGCACCATTGATGCAGACTCTTAGCGATATTCCAAGAGGTGCAAAACACTATACAAAAAAAGAGTTTATTGAGCACTATGGTTTTGATGTAACATTATTAGATAAGCTACTAGAAGATGGGATACTTATGCCTATCGGCGGGGATGACTATACAGAAAAGGAAGCATCTATAATCAGGCTAATAGAGAAGTTTCAAGAAGTTGGAATTGAGTGTAGAATAGTTAAAGAGTATGTGCATCATGCAAAAGCCCTATCGGAACTTGAACGTCAGATACAAGGTCAATTATGCGGTGTAAGAAGTGATGAAAACTTTTCAACACTCTGGAAGATTATGCTAGATACACTTTTTAATGCCAAAAAGTATATCTTTAGCCGTTACACCCATAAAGTGCTATTTAAAGCACTTAAGGATGAGATGGTAAAAAACGACTAAAAGTCATCATCAAAAGTTAAACTTCCTTTTGAGTAGTTGGTTACAGTTCCCTCAAAGAAGTTTGTTTTTTGGTCGTTAAATTTTGCAAAGTCGTCAACCCATTTTATAGGATTCTCAACATTGTAAAGTTTATCAAAACCTACAGCTGTAAGTCTGTCATCTGCAAGGTATTGTATATACTGTTCAACAATATCATCAGTAAGACCTAAAATTTGTCCCTGAGTAATATATTGACCCCAATCAGTTTCTAGTTTTACAGCCTCTTTAAACATTGCTATAACTTCTTCTTTTAGCTTATCTGTAAATAAGTCTGGTCTCTCTCTGCGAAGAGTANTTATAAGATTTTGAAAAAGTACAAGGTGAGTTACTTCATCTCTTTGGATAAAACGAATCATCTGAGCACTTCCTAGCATCTTACCTGAGCGTGCAAGAGTATAGATATAAGTAAATCCGCTGTAGAAGTAAATTCCCTCTAAGATTTGATTTGCAAAACATGCTTTTACGAAGTTATGTTCAGTCGGGTTAGAAGCAAGTTCTTGGTAAATAGCTGCGATTGCATCATTTTTACTCTTTAGCATCATATCTTGACGCCATAGTTCATAAATCTCTTCAGAGTTTGTTGAGATGCTATCAACCATTACAGCGTAAGATTGTGAGTGAAGTGCTTCTTCAAATGATTGACGAACAAGTATAAGATTAATCTCCGGAGAAGTCACATAGGGGTTTACATTATCGATTAGGTTATTTGTTTGAAGAGAGTCCATAAAAATTAGCTGTGCAAGMGCCTTGTCATAAGCTGTCTTTTCATTGTCTGTAAGGTTTTTGTAATCTTGAACATCACGAGTCATATCTACCTCTTTTGGAAACCAGGTATTGTTTAACATAACTTCCCAAAGATTATATGCCCACTGATATTTTATATTATTTAACTCAAAAATACCAGTAGGATCTCCACCAAATATTTTTCTGTCATTTACATCTTCTGTTGACTCTGGATTATATATTTTTTTTCTATTCATAATGACCTACCAATTTTTTATAAAGTCTATCATTATATCCATCTCAATATTTTGTTTCTATAAATTTTAAAAAACTTAGATATTATTTCAATATGAGCAACTTATTCACACCTTCTTTTTTACTAAAAAACAGACATATTCAGACTCTCTACTCTTCTTTTTTTAGAAAGATTCCAAAGCATAAATTTGAAATAGAAAAATTTAAGTTAAGCGATGGAGATTTTATAGAGTGTTACTGGTATAACAAAAGAGAAACTAAGTCTAACAAACCCATAGTTTTACTTTTTCACGGTCTTACAGGCTCCTATAAATCTCCATATATTCAAGGCACTATGAGAGAGTTAGACAAAAATGGTTTTGACTCTGTGCTTGTACATTTTCGGGGATGTTCTGGGATTATGAATAAAAAAGCCACTTCATACCACAGCGGCAAAACAGATGATGCTCTAGAGTTTATAGAGAGTTTAAAGGTAAGATTTAAAAATCTAAAATTATTTGGTGTGGGTTACTCTTTAGGCGGGAATATGCTTTTAAAACTTCTTGGAGAGCTAAAAGAAAACTCTCCTTTTAGTGCGGCTGTCTCCGTGTCTGCCCCGATGGAGTTGGACGTATGTGCGGATCATATGAACAGTGGTTCATCAAAGTTCTACCAGCATATACTCATGAAAGATCTTAATGCTGCTTTAGAGAAAAAGTATGATACTCATGATATGAAATCCCTAATAAAGATGCCAAGAGAAGAGGTAAAAGATCTCTCAAGTTTTTGGCAGTTTGATGAAGTTTATACCGCACCAATTCACGGTTTTGACTCTGCTCAGGATTACTATACAAAATCTAGTTCAAAACAATTTTTAAAACATATTAAAACTAACACACTTATTATTCATGCTCTTGATGACCCATTTACAACTCCAAAGATACTTCCAAAAAAAGATGAACTCTCACGATATGTAAAACTTGAAGTCTATCCAAACGGTGGACATGTAGGTTTTATAGAAGGTAGTTTTTTAAAACCTAAATACTGGCTTGAAGAAAGAATCATCAATTATTTCCATGAGTTTGTTTAATCCTATTTCTTTTATAATAAACGGATATATTAAAACAAAAGGATTTAGGTATGAAATATATTTTAATATTCATACTTACTATATTAACTATGAATGCAATGGATTTAGAGCCTTGGAAGGGCAAAATAGAACAACTTAGTGAAAGAGAAAAAAATGTACTTATTCACAAAGGTACGGAACCACCCTTTAGTGGTAAATATACGAATGAAAAGTCTAGCGGTGTTTACACATGTAAAATCTGTGATACACCACTTTACAAATCGAGCTACAAGTTTGACTCTAACTGTGGTTGGCCTAGTTTTGACGATGCAATCCCCGGTGCTGTAAAAAGAATACCAGATGCTGATGGTAGACGAGTTGAGATAGTTTGTGCTACATGTGGTGGTCACTTAGGTCATGTTTTTGAAGGTGAAGGCTTTACGGCTAAAAATACTAGACACTGTGTCAACTCTATCTCTATAAAGTTAGACCCAACAAAGGAAGAAAAAGATGACACAATGAGTTATGCATACTTTGCCGGTGGATGTTTTTGGGGAGTTGAGTACTACTTAGAAAAACTAGACGGCGTAAAAGAAGTACATTCTGGCTTTATGGGTGGACATGTTAAAAATCCTGGTTATTACGATGTTGTAGCTGGTAAAACAGGTCACTTAGAAGCAGTTGAAGTTATCTATGACAAAAGTAAAATTTCTTTCGAGCAGGTTGCAAAGACTTTCTTTGAGATTCATGATCCAACTCAGACAAACGGTCAAGGTCCAGACATCGGTTCACAATATCTATCGGCTGTTTTTGTAAATAATGATGATGAAAAGAATACTATTCGTAAGCTTATAGCTCAACTTGAAGTAAAAGGTTTCGATATTGCCACAAAAATACTAGAGAAACAAGAGTTTTACAAAGCCGATGAAGACCATCAAAATTATTATAGAAAAAAAGGTTCTCTGCCATACTGCCATGGTTACAAAAAAAGATTTTAATTAACTAAACCAACAAATTATGTATTAATTTCATAATACTTGGTGTAGAATGTTTCCAACAAATTTTTTGGAGACATTCTATGCCATTTAAACTCTCTGATCTCAAAGAACACAACTCAGAATTACTAAAACTATTGACACAGCAACTACCAGACATGCTATGGGTAAAAGATCTAAATGGTAAATACCTCTATGCTAACAAAGCAATTTGTGATGGTCTTTTAATGGCAAAAGACACACGAGAACCATTAGGTAAAGGCGATATTTTTTTTGCCCTAAGAGAGAGAGAAACTCATAGCGATAAACCAAACTGGCATACATTTGGTGAACTATGCTTTAACAGTGACCAAGTTGTTATAAATAAGAATGAAGCAATGAAGTTTGAAGAGTATGGTAATGTAAAGGGTGAATTACTCTACCTAGAGGTGTATAAAGCTCCTTTTCATGACTCAGAAGGAAAGATAATTGGTACGGTTGGTGCCGGTCGAGATATAACTAGTCTCAAAAAAATACAACTTGAYTTAGAAAAAAGTCTCAAAATTCTTGATAAACAGAGAGAAGAACTAGAGTATCAAGCTAACCACGACTCACTTACTGATCTACCAAACCGCATTTTATTTATGGATAGACTTCAACAATCAATCAACTTAGCACAAAGATACGGCAATAAAGTAGCTGTACTTTTTATAGACTTGGACCATTTTAAAGAGATAAACGACTCTTTAGGTCACGATATAGGTGATAAAGTTTTAATTGAAGTGAGTCGTAGAATAAAAACTCAGATGAGAAAGTCTGATACTTTATCAAGACTTGGTGGAGATGAATTTTGTATCGTACTCAATGATGTTACTGACATAGAAAATATCTCAGATATTATCATAAGCGGAATTGAAACTCTAAAGGAGCCAATGGAAATTGAGGGCAATACTCTATATATAGGGATGAGCATAGGTGTCTCTATCTACCCAAATGATGGTAATAGTGCTTCTACTCTTTTAAAAAATGCAGATGCAGCTATGTATAAAGCAAAAGACGATGGAAGAAATACCTACTCTTTTTATGATGAAGTAATGACAAAAAAAGCATTAGAGAGAGTCTTTTTAGAAACAGCACTCAGAAAAGCTCTAGAAAAAGATGAATTAGTTGTATATTTTCAGCCACAAATGAATGCTAAAGAAAATAAATTAGTCGGTATGGAAGCACTTGTTAGATGGAAACATCCCGAAATGGGCTTTATATATCCAGATAAGTTTATTCCTCTTGCTGAAATCACAGGTATGATAGTAGAGCTAGATAGAATTGTTATGAAAAAAGCTCTAACTCAATTTAAAAAGTGGTACAAAGATGGACTTAACCCTGGCAAACTTGCACTAAATCTGGCTATAAAACAGATTGGGGAAGATGATTTTATAGAGTTTATCAAAAATATACTCGATTGCGAAGATTGTTCATACAAGAACATAGAATTTGAACTAACAGAAAATCAAATTATGAGCAATCCAGATGCTTCAATTGAAACACTACAAAAAATAAGTGATATGGGCATCTCAATAGCAATTGATGACTTTGGAACAGGTTACTCTTCACTGGCTTATCTTAAAAGACTTCCTATAAATAAACTAAAAATCGATAGGTCATTCATAAAAGATCTTCCCTTTGATGCTGATGATGCAGCAATAACTAAAACTATCATCAGTCTTTGCAGTAGTCTAAACCTAAAAGTAATTGCTGAAGGTGTTGAGACAGAGGAGCAAAAGAATTTTATTTTAGAAAATGGTTGTCAGTTTATCCAAGGTTACTACTATTCACATCCTTTATCAATAGAAGATATGACAAAATTTTTGATAGAAAGTAACAAGTAACTGTTTGTATTTATAGACTCACTATATGTAAGTGAGTCTATAATGAAAATTAAAATTGGCTTGAAACAGGAGATTGTTTTAGCTTTATGGCTGCTATATATATCAGTATAAGTAAATCACTTATACTCTTCATAGATATATATTTAAATATAACACTCACGAGAGTGCCTTCATATATATTTATTGTTTAAATCTTTTTATATCTTTTATCCCATCTAACTYCTTAAAATCATATATTAAAACCTATTAACAAGGCTTTCCAGTTAATCTTTTAATAGACTTTTTATTGTTTACCTCAAACATTTCTACCCTCCAAAAATTTACTAAACTCTGCCTCTACACTCGCTGTCCCTCTGCGTGTACATATAAGAGGAATACTCTGTTTTTTAGCAGACTTTTTAAAATAACTCATAGAGTTATGCTTTAAAAAATCAGTCAACATAATTACTGCATCCGTATTTGCAGGAATCTTTTTATGTGAAGTAGAATTTTTTCTTGAATCCCAGTGTGTTGTTTTTGTCACACCAAGAGACTTTAGCAACGCTGTTATACTACTAACCTTGTCACCACCAATAAGTAAAATAGACATATTAGAATCCTTTTTGATAATTGTTATTAAAATAATACAAGAAATAAGCTTAAAGAATTATTATATTGATAACTATTATCATATAGAATTGTTCTTGCATTATTCTATCTATGAATATATAATATAAATAATATAAATTTTGCTTATAGTTATTTAATATTTCTTTTATCACATGTTGGATAGAATCGTTAGCAAATATAATTTATCTTTCTAAAGAAAGTGATATAACAAAGGATTTTCGATGGGATTATTTTCTAAATCTGGTGTACCAATAGCTGATTATGATAAGTTAAAAGAGACTAACGAATCACTACATAATGACAATACTGCTCTTCATCATCGTATTGAGGAGCTTGAGAATGAACTTCATTCTCATACAAAAGAATCTAATAAAAGTATCGCTGACAACCTCATGGAGATGCAAAATGAGCATCTAAGAGCAAACCTTATGGATATTCAGGGAAATATGGCTGAATCTGTAAGTGCATCTAAGGAATCACTCAGCAATACGGATAACTTAGTTGATAGTATCTCAAATATAAGTGAAAAAACCAATAGTGTAGTGGCAAAACTCGAGGGTCTCAATGAGTTATCTAATAGTTCTATGCATACTGTGCATGGGTTAGCAGAGAGAACAGAGGATATCGCAACAATTTTGACACTTATAAAAGATATTTCAGATCAAACAAACCTTCTAGCATTAAATGCTGCTATTGAAGCCGCTCGTGCCGGTGAGCATGGTCGTGGATTTGCTGTTGTTGCTGATGAAGTAAGAAAACTTGCTGACAGAACTGATAAAGCAGTTAGTGAAATAAATATATCTCTTCAAAGCATGAAACAAGATGTTGATAGTATGTCAGAACAGTTTACAGAGATTCAAAGTGGTATTAGTGATTCAAATGAACTTATTACAGAGCTAAATACCTGTCTTGAAGATGATGCTTCACAAATGAAAGATTCATTTAAAACTATAAGCTTTACTACAGACCGTATCTTCATGTCTCTAGCAAAACTTGACCATATACTATGGAAAACAAATACTTATTACTCAGCATCTACGAAAGAAGAGAAGTTTAAATTTGTTGATCATCATAATTGTCGTCTGGGTAAATGGTATTWTGAGGGTGAAGGCAAAGAGGTATTCTCAAAAACTCCATCGTATTCTAAACTAGAGACCCCTCACGCAACAGTACATAATGGTACACATAAAGTTTTTGATCTTATTGTTGAAGAAAATGTTAATACAGATGCTTTAATAGCAGCATTTACTGAGATGGAGAAGGGGAGTGATGAAGTATTTGCCATCTTAGACAAAATACTTCATGATAAAGACTAGAAAGACTATTTAGTCTTTCTTGCCTCCACGAGAGTATCTTTTTCTCTCATTTTCAGTTAAGAATTTTTTACGAATACGAATAGACTTAGGAGTAACTTCTAGTAACTCATCATCTTCAATCCACTCTAAAGCTCTCTCTAAAGACATATTTCTAAATGGTACAAGTTTGATAGCTTCATCAGCACCAGATGAACGTACATTTGATTGTGCTTTACCTTTAATAGGGTTAACAACTAAATCATTTGAACGAGAATGTTCACCAACAATCATACCTTCATATACTTCAGTTTGAACACCGATGAAAAGAACACCACGGTCTTGGATACTAAATAGTGAAAATGCTAAAGTAGAACCTGGAGTCATAGAGACAAGTGCACCATAAGAACGAGATTCAACAGCACCAGTAAATGGACGGAACTCTAAGAAAGAGTGATTCATAATACCCTCACCTTTAGTATCAGTTAAAAACTGACCACGGAAACCAATTAAAGCACGAGCTGGTATTTCAAACTCAATTCTTTGGAAACCTTGACCCATTGGTAACATAGATTTCATCTCTGCTTTTCTCTTACCAAGACGCTCAATAACAGTACCACTTAACTCTTCASGAACATCAATAACTAAGTGCTCAAATGGTTCACATTTAACACCCTCTATCTCTTTAACAWTAACTTCTGGACGAGAGATACTAAACTCATAATCTTCACGACGCATATTCTCAGCAAKAATAGTAATTTGAAGTTCACCACGACCTGAAACTTTAAACTTACCCTCACCAACCGTCTCTAACTTCATTGCAACATTTGTTACCATTTCAGACTCTAAACGCTCACGAAGTTTGTTTGAAGTAACATGTTTACCTTCTTGACCAGCAAGAGGAGAATCATTTACTGCAAATACAACATTAAGTGTTGGTTCTTCGATGTGCATAGGATCAAGTGCAACTGGATTGTTAGCATCACAAACAGTATCTCCAACATCAACAGTCTCCATACCGGCAAATGCAACGATATCACCAGCTTCTGCTTGTTCAATCTCCATACGGTTAAGACCATGAAAACCAATAAGTTTAGAGATTTTACCCTTAACCATTTCACCGTCAGCTTTTGCAAGCATAATGTTATCACCCTTATTTACTGTACCGTTAAAGATACGGCTGATACCGATTTTACCAACATAGTTATCATAATCTAATGTAAATACTTGAGATTGAAGAGGATTTGCTGCGTCACCTTCTGGTTCTGGAACATCATTAATGATTGCTTCAAAGATACATGTAAAATCTCCATCAGGATCAGCCATATCCATTTTAGNCATACCATTACGAGCTGCTGCATAGATAATTGGAAAATCTTGTTGATCGTCAGTAGCACCCATATCTGCAAATAGGTCAAACATCTCATCAACAACTCTTTCTGGATCAGCAGAATCTTTATCGATTTTGTTTATAACAACGATTGGTTTTTTACCTAACGCTAACATCTTCTTAACAACAAACTTTGTTTGTGGCATAACACCTTCATAAGCATCAACAAGAACTAAAACACCATCAACCATTTTAAGCACACGCTCAACTTCACCACCGAAATCGGCGTGACCTGGAGTATCAATAATATTAATTTTATAGTCTTTATAACGAATAGCTGTATTCTTAGAAAGAATCGTAATTCCTCTTTCTCTCTCTAAATCATTACTATCCATAGCTCTTTCATCATGATGCTCATGAGCGCCAAATGTACCAGACTGCTCTAGTAGTCCATCAACCAATGTAGTTTTACCGTGGTCAACGTGTGCAATAACTGCAATATTTCTAATCTTTTGCATTATACTTCTCCAATAGATACTTTCCAAACTTTAATAAAAAAGTTATAAACACTTTTTATTTTAGATGAAAATTTTTCGCGATTATACCTAAAATAATATTATATCTTGCAAAATCCATTAATATACTTTTAAAAATAGATAGATGCTATAATAAATATACTCATATGAATTGATATAATATTCTTATTATATTTCATTAGTCAAATAAAAACTAATGTATGATTTTTAGCATATGGTTTACATAAATCAAATAATAGAGCATAAAATGATTGAATATCCAAACTTTTTAAATAAAATCTTTGATAAACTAGAAAACAATGGTGCAAAAATAATCATTGTGGGTGGATTTATTAGAGATTTTTTACTAAATATTAGATCAGATGACATAGATATTGAGATCTACAATATCTCTTCTTTTGAAAAGTTAGAAAATATTTTAAAAGAGTTTGGAAGCGTAAACAGTGTTGGAAAAAGTTTTGGAGTCTGTAAACTTAAAGTTGAAAACTTAGTTTTGGATTTTACTTTACCAAGAATTGACTCTAAAATAGCATCCGGTCACTCCGGTTTTAATATAAAAATCGAAAAAAACCTTGAGTGTTTCATGCGCTGTATGAAATTTTGTTCAACATTACAATTTTTCGTTATGCTCTGGCTATGAAATA
>NVRL01000030.1 GCA_002732645.1 Sulfurimonas sp.
AAGATATTGCTGCAAAAATGGCCAGTTTACGTTTTCAAAAAGCAAAGTTATTAGGTTATAAAAACCATGCTAATTTTACTTTAGAAAATGCCACAGCAAGACTATCTACAAATAGTTCATACTCATTTGTTGTAAGTGCTCTAATTTATGATGATATTTTAGAGATAGTATCTAAATCCAGTGAAGAAAAAAACTTAATACCTAATGATACTATCTCATTAAAAGATAAAGATCAATCAAATATCCTCTTTGACGCTGTACTCAAAGCCATAAAGTTAAAACACCCCATTACTGAAAAAATTGATTCTAAGCTTCTTAATCAAGAACTTCATAGAAGAGAAGACGACCTAGAGCTAAAGTGGATGATGGTATTACCATTGGTACATGGTTTTGATAATGAAGTATATGGAATGATTGCAGTATTTTGCTCAATAAAAGAGGGTTTTGAACTTGAAGAGATGCAGATACTTGAGAATATGGGTCACGATATCAGCATAGCACTTCACTCCCATAAACAACGAAACTCCATTCTTAAAATGGAGCAAGAAAAAACTGCCAACTACGAAGAGACAATTTTAGCATTTGTAAATATCATAGAACAACGAGATACTTATACAGCAGGTCACACAATTAGAGTTGCTGAGTATTGTGCTTTAATAGCAAAAGAAATGGGCTTGAGAGATGAAGAGATACGACGTTTAGAAAAAGCTGCTATTTTACATGATATAGGTAAAGTTGCTACACCAGACACTATACTTCTTAAACCTGGTAAACTATCTCATCTTGAATATGAACTGATTAAACTTCACTCAGAAGTTGGAGCTGATATGCTTGAAAGAATTTCTATCTATAAAGATTTAGCTAAGATTATCAGATATCATCATTCAAGATATGAKKRWMWYSRAKMWSMWWMAACAACATCACCTGATGAGATTCCAATGCTTTCGCATATAATGATAGTAGCTGATGCATTTGATGCAATGACCACAAATAGAATATACAGACCAAGAAAATCAATAACTGAAGCTCTCAAAGAGTTAGAAGATGCTAGTGGGACACAATTTCATCCTGATATAGTTGATGCTAGTATGGTTGCTCTTAAAGACATAGATATTGCTATGACATCACAAATGCCAACATCAAAGTTAGAAGAAAAAAGAATGTCTTACTTCTTTCAAGATAGTTTAACTGGACTTTACAATGAAGACTATTTACATATTCTGCTCAATACAAATAATCACTCATATAAATCAATAAATGTCATAGACCTAAAAAAATTCACACAATACAATCAAGCTCATGGCTGGGAAAAGGGCAATCAGCTACTAAAAGATTTCGCTAAATATCTTNAAGAACTATTGCCGCAGAGCACAATCATAAGATACCATGGAGATGATTTTATAGTCTTAAATACCACTCCTGCTAAAATAGACATAAATCTACTAGCAGAGCATAAGCTGATTAAAGAGAGTGGAGTGAAAGTGCATATAAGCTATCATGTAATTGACCAGTTTTTCAATTATGAAAAGTTTAAAATATCAACTGATAAATAGAAACTATCTTTTTCTATTTATCTCACAGCCCTTAAAATCAAACTCCAACTCATCAGACGGTTCTTTGTAAAGTAGTGGAGAATCAAGGTCTATATAGGCTATTACATCGCTGTATTGCATCGCCAGATTTAGAGCTGCGTTTATAGAGATAGGACCTTCGAGCATCGAGCCTAGCATACACTTCACACTGTTTTTTCTTGCAAACTCTAAAATCTCTATAGCCTTTGTAACTCCGCCACACTTCATAAGTTTTATATTTATCATATCTGCACAAGCATACTCTATGACAGCCTTCGCATCTTCGAGTGTAAATACCGATTCATCTGCGACTATAGGAACATGTGAGTAGTTAGTTATGCATCTAAGCTCATGAAGCTGGTCTGCTTTTACAGGTTGTTCTATGAGTTCAAGTTTGACATTTAGAGTAGCTTCTAAATACTCCATAGTATCATCTTGCGTCCAAGCTTGGTTTGCATCTATGATGAGTTTAGCATCTAGGTCTGATAGTCTCTTTGTAACTTCTATAGCGTGTTTTATATCACGACCAAATTTTACTTTTAAAATGTTCATTCCGTTAGCTATCGCTTGCGTAGCATCTGAGAGCATCTCATCTGCATCTTTTAGACTTATAGTTATATCTGTTTCAAGTGTTATGCTCTGCTTCTCTTTTGCATCTGGTAGTAGAGAAAAAAGAGCCATATCTAAAGCCGCTTTTGCACTGCTACCCATCTCAGCCAGATGCAAAGTTTTTATAGCATCTGATGGAGTCAAATCAATAAGCTCTTCCGCTATAAAAGCAACTGCAGATAAAATACTATAGATATCTTCTCCTGTTACAGCCCGAGTTGCAGGCGCTTCACCTAAAGCCACACTACCATCATCACATCTGACTGTAACTCTCACAAACTCTATCCTCTCTACTCGTCTAAGAGCTGTTATGAAAGGAGTCTTCAGAGCTATCTCCTTAACCTCTGTACTTATGTCTACTATTTTCATAATCGAACTAATTTTGACTCTATTTTTTTTTGCATAATCTAAACCTAGTATCGATAAGATTTTTGATATTTGTTATGGAATAAGTATATAGGAATAAACTGTAAATAGGATTGGTTTGTATTACTTAACAATCCCCATCAAAATATTCCCTACAAGGAGACCGCCGAAAGTTCCTATGAGGTAACCCATTATTGCCATAAGAACTCCAACACTTACTAGTGACTTGTTATAAGTTGCGGCGAGGATTGGTGCAGATGCAACTCCTCCTATGTTTGAGAGAGATGCGACAGCTACACTAAACAAGTCAAGCTTGAATATCTTCGCTCCTATGACCATAATGACGGCATGAATAACCAAGATACTAAAACCTGCAAGGACATAGACTCCGACATCACTAAAGTTATCAAAAACTGCTTTTGAACCTATGAGAGCTATGAGGATATAGAGCATTGTAGATGCCACTTCACTAGAGCCGTTTATCTCTTTTAGTTTTGTAAACGATCCTAGAACTCCAAGGGTAGATGCTATGAGAACTATCGTCGTTGTCTTGTTAAGTATCTCTATGTTTTGAGCGATGATTTGTGAGGCAAAAGATGCAACGAGAGCAAAGAGTATCAGCAACCAGTATCTTGGTGCTCCCATTGTACATGCACACCCTATCTCACCTAAGTATGCCATGTTTTCATCACTCTTTGTAAACTTATTAAATAGGGATGCAAAGGGTACTAAAAAGAGAAGCAACATAACCCACAGAGTATAGTTAACACTGTCAACTATAAGTGCATAACCAAAGGCCTCTTGTGATACTCCAAGTGCAGAACCGACCGCTATCATGTTAGCTGTTCCACCCATCCAACTTCCAGCTAATGCCCCAAATGCCGCCGCTGAGTCAGAGTCAAAGTTAAAAACAAACGCAACCATAACAAACCCAAACGCGAGTGATGTTACTGCTAACACATAAGAGATAAGTAGAGATTTTCCGAGTTTGAAAAAGTGTCTAAAGTCTACTTGTAAAAGCATAAGAAAAAGCATCGCAGGAAGTAGGTTTGTCTTTGTCAGTTTGTATATAGCATCTATCTCTTCATTTTTATCAAATACTCCTAGAGATGCAAAGAGCATAGAAAAAGCGTATATGAAAACAACAGCAGGAATAAACCTAAAAACCTTCCAAGTAGTTCTAGTGTCTAACTGATGAAAAATAGTTGCAAGAAGTGCGATAGAAAAAAGGTAAATAAGAGGTGAGCTAATCATATATATTCCAAACTATTACTAAATATTTTTTTTGATAGTGTAACATATATGTATGCATAAGTATGCAAAGGATTTTTAATGCAAAAAATATCTATACTTTCAACTTCCATTTTACTTTTAACAAGTTCACTATTCGCTTCTTCTTTAAGCGAAAAACCTACAAGTTCTTCACTCATCGTTTATAACGGAGGCATAGGTCTTGTTCATGAAGAGAGAAAACTAAATATCAAAAAAGGTGACAAGCAGATAATCTACAAAGGTGTTGCAAGCACCATAGAAACTGACTCTGTAAATGTAGCACTGCCAGACTCAGTTACTCTCTACTCTCAGCAGTACCGCTTTGACAAGCTTACTATGAACAAACTTTTAGATGCTCACATAGGAGAAGTGGTAAAAGTCGCTAAAGAGAGTGTGACCCTACTCTCTCATAGCGGTGCAAATGCATTGGTAAGAGATGCGAGCAATGAGATAATCTCTGTTTTAAGTAAAGATATTATTTTTAAAAATATACCAGATTCACTTCTTACTAAACCCTCTCTTGTTTGGAATATAGATGCAAAGAAGAGTATAGATGCCAAGATGGACATAGACTATCTTATAAAAAACCTTTCTTGGAAAAGTGATTACATACTAAACCTTCGTGGAGACAAGGCAAACCTTACTGGCTGGATTACTATAGATAACCGCTCAGGAAAAGCTTATAAAAACACTAAACTTCATGTTCTTGCAGGAGATATCAACAGAGCGCAAAGACCAAAACCAAGATACAAATATGAAAGAACTATGGCTATGCAAAGTGCACCGGCAGTTGCACATCAAGCACACGAAGGTTACCACTTTTACACAATTCCTTTTAAAGTAAACCTATCTAACAATGAAAAAACGCAAATAAAGTTTATCACTCAAAACACCATTCCTATCAAACGCAGATACACTGCATCTGCTTCAAACCCACTATATCTACATGGAGAGAAAAAACATAGCGTGACTCAGTTTATAGAGATAAAAAAACTGGACTTTGTACTTCCTAAAGGAGTGGTTAGAACGTATTCAAAACTAAACAAATCAAATATTTTACTTGGAGAGACTTCTATATCTCACACACCAAAAGATACCCCTATAAAGCTCACCCTTGGAAAGAACTTTGACCTAAAGGTAAAAGAGACTATAAAAAAACGCTCAGATACTAAAAGCTACCTCAGCGCGACAGTACTTTATACTCTAAAAAATAGCTCAGATGAGAAGAAGACTCTAGAGCTTTTAGTACCTTTTAACAAAAATACTACAAGCACTATTGAGACATCAAAAAAATACAAGTTTAAACACGGGAATAAGCTATCATTTAAAGTAGTCCTAGATGCTAAAAAAACAGAGACTTTTCAAGTATCATTTAGAAGCAAAAGGTAAAATTTGGTAAAATACCATCAATATGAGTTTACATACAATAGAAAAGCAGCAGTTATTACAAGAACCGTTTGATGACGATGCTCTAAAGCTTGCTCGTGCCATTTTTAATACTTATCTGGAAAATGATAAGGATCTCTTCATGGAGATTAAAATCAAAGGTATTTTTAATCTCTTAAAACTCCAATCATCTAAGGAAGCCCTCAAATATGTAAGGTTTCTTTTTGAAGAGTTAAATGAACCTCTATGTATCAAAAATTTTAAGTACTATGCAAAAGAATATCCAATGAGATTTGTTGTTTTTTGCAGATATAAAATACATGATGAAACCATAGAAATTGAGCTTAGTGAAGAGTTTTTACATGTAGAAGATGAATATATGCTAGACCCATTTTTAAGAGGATAAAGGACAATAATTGGCTAAAAAATATGTGATATTAGATACAGAGACTACTGGTGTAGGTGAGAACGATAGAGTAATCCAACTAGGATACGTCGTACTTGGTGCAAAAGAGATAGAAGTACATAACGAGTTTTACTCATCTGATGTGCCTATTGGTTTTGGAGCTATGGAAGTTCATGGAATCACTCCTGAGATGCTCGATGGTAAACCCGTATGTACAGAGAGTGTTGCATATAAAAGATTGTGTGAGTTAAACACTAATGAGAACTATATTATTATCCATAATGCTCCGTTTGACTTAGGTATGCTTGAGAAAGAGGGTTTCAACACTCAAATGAAAGTCATAGATACTCTAAGAGTCGCTAAGCATATTATGCCTGATGAAGATGCACACAGACTTCAATACTTTCGTTACAAGATGGAACTATACAAAGAAGAGCAAAAAGAAGCAGATGCTTTGGGTGTAGTTGTAAAAGCCCACGATGCTATCGGTGATGTTTTAGTTTTAAAACTATTTTTGACAAAACTTAGAGAGGCTGTTTCAGCTGCATATCCAGACGAAAACCCTGTTGAGAAAATGGTTGATCTGACAAACACTCCAATACTTGTAACATCATTTAGATTTGGAAAGTACAAAGGAAAAACTCTAGCTGAAGTAGCAACCTCAGATGCAGGATACCTTAGATGGATGCTTTCAAGCATGGAAAACCTAGATGAAGATATGCGTTATTCTATAAATAAGGCTTTAGGAGCTTAATGGGCTCCATAAAGGACTAACCCTTAGTCGTATGTTCAAATACACCGTTAAAGTTCTCTGGCGGCATTTCTACATAGTGTGCACAACGATCAATGTAGATGTCGTATATTTTTAGATTACTCTTATGTTCTAAATTATTTAACTCTTTAAATATCACCAGAGCATCTACAAACTTTTCTGCTTTATAAAGTTCTATAGCCTCATGATAACGTTCAAGTTCTTCTAAAAGTTCTTCTCTGCTAGAGTAAAAAATAGGCTCTTTCTCATCTCTGTCAAAGTCATGTATCTGCCAAATTTCTATAGGTTCTGCTTTACCTTTTACAGTTACTAAATCTAAGAAACGATAAATATATTTTCCTTTTAATTTTTCTTTTGTAAAGTTAGAAATATTNAGACGGGAGTTATAATATTTACATAGAGATTCTAATCTTGCACCAAGGTTTATAGGATCACCGATAACCGTATAATCAGAACGGATACTAGAACCCATCTCCCCTACAATAGCAACCCCACTATTGAGTCCGATACCAATATCTACAATAGGAATATTATTATTATCTGACATATCGATTACATTTTTAAACTCAGGATTTTGTCTCAATTTATCATTTAAACTTTTTAGTTTATGAAGTTGTCTAAGACTTGCCCTTACTGCTCTGTCTGCATGATCTTTAACATCAAGCGGTGCATTCCAGTAAGCCATAATAGCATCGCCTATATATTTATCAACTGTACCTTTTTCATCTATGATTATCTCTGTCATGGGCTCCATAATCTCATTCATGAACTTAATGAGACTCTTAGCATCTCCCATAGCTTCAGATATATTTGTAAAGCCTCTAACATCTGAGAAAAATACTGTTATCTCTTTCTCCTGACCTTCAAGTGCATTTGATCCAGAATGTTCAAGAATATCTTCCATAACACTAGCACTTACCTTAGTAGCGAACTTACCTTTAATCATATCTTTTTGTCTTGTCTCAAAAAGATACTCCACACCAAGAGTAATAACTAAAGCAAAAAATAGAGAAAATAGAGGAAAGATAGAGTTCAGTATAAGCATCTGAGTAAAAAGCAAATAATAGTTTGCATACAAAATTCCAAATAACGATAAACCAATAAGCAGACTCATAGTCATAAGAGAAAATCTTGAATAGACAAACATCACTACAAATGCAATAAATACAATAGCAAAGATATCTGCTATCTCCGCCCATACAGGTTTTTCCAACATATCACTGTTTAATAGATTATCTATCATATTTGCATGCAMTTCAACACCTGCTATAACATTATCCATAGGAGTAGAACGTAGATCCATAAGACCATATGCAGATGTACCGATTAGAACAAACTTACCTTCTAAAAGTTTTCTATCTACTGTGTTGTTATAAATATCAACGGCTGATATATAGCGATAACTCTTAAATGGTCCTCTAAAGTTTAGATATAACCGTCCAAATCTATCAGTTGGAATATCTTGCTTCCCTACACGAACATTCTCTACWCCTGCTTCTGAATAAGTAGTCACTACTTTTTTACTTGCAGTAGCTATTCGGTACATCTCAAAAGCAAGGGATGGATAGAGCTGTTCTTGATACTTAATCATTAAAGGGACACTTCTAATAATTCCTATCTCATCAGGTATATTATTCATATATCCACTTGAATAACATCTATCTTGTATAATTTTTAGATTTGTAAGTACACCTTGTGCAAGAGGAATAAACTCTTTTGATTGTTTTGATTTTWCTACAAATATAGCAGGAACATTTGGAGCTTCATTTGTATTTTCTATATCAAAATCAAAAAGATATCCAAGTATAGTAGGAGTCTTAGCAACTGTATTTGAAAGTATAAAATCATAATCAGGCATCTTAGAGGCGTCTAGTCCCCACTTTTTAGCCAGGCGTTTTGGACTAGTCTTATCAGCCTCACTAAAAACAATATCAAGTCCAATGATACCAACCCCAGATGCAGTAAGGTTATTTAAAATATCTGCAACTTTATCTCTCTCCCATGGCCATYGACCAAGTTCTTTGATACTTTTCTCATCTATATCGACAATGACGATATTATCACTTGCCTTCTCTGGACCGCGAAACTTGAAGTAAAAGTCTCGTACTCTATTGTCAAGTGACTCAAAGTGTCTTGGTGAAAATAAATAGACACTTGACAATACTAGAGAAAGTAGTATAAAGAGTAAGGTTAGAGCTTTATACTTTCCTTTCATAGTTTAGTGTAACTCTTGAGATGTACTTAAATCAAAGTCACCAGTATTTCCACCATTTTGAGAAGCATTAAAGCTTCCTGTAACATTATTACCTGTATCTCCGTTAAATGTACCATTTGCACTACCTGAGCCACCATTCTCATCAACACTGAAATTTTTTCCACTGAATGATGGATTTAAATCAAATATAGTTTCATATGCTCCACTTACATCTATAGTTAGTTTAGCAGTATCATTTCCAAAATCAATAGCTAATTCAGTTGCCATATCATTAGTTAACATTCCTCCACCGGCTACATTACTAGTAATACCACTATATAATGCATTGCTCATTGTATAAGACTCAACTCCTCTACTAATAGTCTGTATACTATCAGCAGTTTCATCGGTAATGTCTTTAACTACTAAATTAACATCATCAGATTTTGTATTATCTAGTTGCCAAAAAGTACTAGAAGCTGTCCAATTATCCTCACTTACTTTTCCCTTTTTAGCTTCACCTTTTCCAAAACTTTTCTCTTTCATATCTCTTAAGTCTTGTGCTGTAAACTCTTTTACTTCAACTTTTCCRTCGGCAGATACATTTATGTAATAACCTTGCTGAACTACATATTCCACTCTATCTACTGTCACACTGATAGCACCAAAAGTACAATAAACTTGTACAGACTCATCTTCACCGACTATAACACTAAAGTTTGTTCCCCGTATCCCAATAGTCGCAGTTTTAGCATGTACGCTAAACTTATCAGGTGCTATATCCCCTATCTTACCTGTTATAGTTCGCATAGCACCTCTTAACATTCCAAACTTTGCTACAGGCTCTTGATTTTCTTCATACAGATACTCGTTTATAGAAAAGTTAGAGTTTTTTCCAACTGTCACTATGGTCTCATCTTCAAATATTATCTGTACCTTTGCATTATCATCAGTAATGACACTATCTTTTTCTTGTAGTTTATACCCTAAACTTATCTCTATCTTTTGGGAATCTCTTTGCACATAGGCTTTACCGTTTAAAGCTGTAATAGTTGCAATATCTTTTGCTAAAAGAGAAGCACCAAAGAGTAAAACTATTAAAACTATTTTTGTTAAAAATCTCATAACCTCTCTCCTAGAATGTTTTATTTAAACCGGCTGTTACCGTGTACTTATGATAAGAAAACTTATCTTGATTTGACTCAACTCTGTTGTATGTGCCTTTTAAATGGAAAAGTAGAGTCTTTAAAATCTTTGCATTTATAGCAGCTGCTGCAGTTCCAGCATTATCACTTCTGGTATTTCCAAACAAAGTACTATGGTCTGAATAATCCCTTCTTCTGTATTCTGCAAACAGTTCTGTACCGTAAACTGCTGTAAACTGATTTGCATAAATAGCACTTATTCTAAACTCATCATAATCTACATCTACTCTTGTACCGTGATGTTTTCTCTCTCCTATACCGGTAAGCATCACTTGAGCATAAGAACGAGGAGTAAGTATCTTTTGTAATGAATAAGTAAGTTCATAATGATCAGAATTTAAATCATACTCTGCTTTTTGCGTAAAATATTTTCTCTGATATTTAAACTGAGCTATACTTTTAAGTGTATTTGAATGACTGTACTCAAACCTTGGACTTAAAGATGCAGTACGAAGATACTCAACCTTACCAAGATTTAAAACCTCTAATCCTAATACAAGTTCACCTAGGTATTTTGTCTCTTTATATAAAAGACTAGGCGTATATGATAAGAACTGCACATCATAAGCATCCATTTCCTGATAATCTTTTAAATATAGTTTAACTCTATTTTTTACGGCAAATCCATTTTTAGCACCGATATCATAAATATTTACCAGATCAGCATAAACTTGAATCGCTCTGTCTGAACGCTCAGGAGAAGATGGAAGAGTTCCTGTATTTATATTGTACTCATCATTTAGTGAGCCATAGTTTACATTTGAGTCAAACACCCAGTCAAGATTCACAGTAGCATATGTAAATGATTTTTGCTGAACCTTTGTAACTTTCGATAAGTAGAGTTCTATATTTGTTTTAAGGTTTTGAGGTATATTTGGATTCTCTAGTACATCTTTAAATGCAAGTTCAGCATCTTCATACATCTTTAGCATAAAATAAGTTCTAGCCATTTGTAACCTGTTTCCAAGGTTAGTAGGGTCCAGCATCTCAACTCTCTCAAAAGCYGCAAGTGCTACTTCATAGTTACCTGTTTCAAAAGCTGAACGACCAAGATAAAAGTTAAAGTCTGCATCTGAGAGTTTACTCAGATAAATCTTTGAAAAAATCTTATAACTACTCTTAAAATCTTTCACTTTGTAAGATTTAACAGCTTTTTCATACTCTAAATCAACATTAACATTCCCTTCACTACCGAATAAATACAACGGCAGTAAAACAATAAAAAATATAATTGTCTTCACTTAGTCCACCCTTTAATTAAACCATTAGATTAATAACTTAAGATAATTATAATAGTATAACAGATTATGTTTTTAATAAATWTTMNTYAWRYGKNNAGGMAWCTAYAASWARRAGKWWWRGYGSRAYARSTYYASKWMTWRSNNCATNAGKAMRWWRGKTTTGGACATGTTCTATAACTTCACAATCACTAGCCATAGAAGAGATGATAGTTGTATCTGAGATAGGTGAACAATGATCTCCAAAGATTCCTCCAGATATTACAGCACCTATGGTAAGAGCTACATTCGCATCCATCGCCACTGCCATTGGAACAGCTATGGGTACCATAATGCTAAAGGTTCCCCAGCTAGTCCCAGTTGAGAAAGATATTAGTGAGCTTAGTAAAAATATCACAGCTGCAGTAAGATAGATGCTAAGATTTTCACTTGCTAGTGAAGCTAGGTATTGTCCTGTTTTTAACTCACTTGTAACTTCACCTATAGCAAAGGCAAAAAGCAAAATCATAGCAATAGGAAATAATTTTTTTGCTCCTACTAAAGTTGTTTTACTCCAAACCTTCAAACTCATATTTTTCGTTCCTACATAGTAAAAAAGAGTAAAAAACATAGTGGTTAAAACAGTGTAAAAAATTGCACTAGAACCACTACCTTTTAAAATACTTCCATTACCTGTAATGTATAAGTAGATAAATACAAAAATAACCATTAAGAAAATTGGAAGTATCATATAAAACATACTTTGGGGATTAGATATTTCTGTTTGAGTATTAATAGGAGTATATTTACTATACTTCATCGGACCTATATCTATATTAAACCAGATAGCTAAAAATGTTACAGCTAAAGCACTCATAGCGTAGAAGTTGTAAAATATAGAGTCAATCAATAGATCTATTGCATTAGCCTCTATTACACCTTGTGTTATCTGCGAGGATATTAGACCTAGAAGAAGCGCTCCCCAACCATTAAAGATTATTATAGAGCTAATAGGTGCAGAAGTAGAGTCGCATACAAAAGCCAGTTTAGCTTGTGGTATTTTATACTTATCACAAAATGGACGTCCAACTGCACCTGCTATTAAAGCTGTTATAGATGACTCTATAAATATAATAACACCGACCATATAACTAAGAAGTAAAGAAGATCTCTGCGACTTGACTATTTTAGCTCTGTTTTGCATAAAATCTACAAAACCATCTATCCCTCCGCTTCTCTCAATCAAAGCCATAATACTTCCAACTAAAATAGCGAAACCCAAAGTTTTAAGTATCCAGGCTTTACTAAGTAGTGATGTGAAAAGTAAAAAAGTAGCTTCTACAGATGAAAAAACATCGAAGTCATGAAGGATAAAAAGACCTAAAACAATACCGCTAAAAAGTGATAGAAGTACACTTCTTGTATAGAGAGCTAATGCAATTGCAAGAAGTGACGGAAGAAGAGAGAGGACTGAAGTCTCTATGACTAAAACTCAAAAGCTAAAAGTACTAAGCCTGGTCTGCCAAATTTCTCTTTGTAGAGTTCGCACTCTTTTTGTTTAACTTCTTTAAATCCTAGTTTTTTGTAGTAAAGAAGAGTCTCTAAAGACCCTATCTCAACCATTGTCTGTGCAATCCTATAACCTTTGAGTCTTGCAGTAAGCAGGCTCTTTTGCATAAGAGACTTTAAAATTCCAACATCCATATGTCCTTCTAACTCTTCCATAAAATCAAATATCAAAGTTCTATTGTTCAAATCAAAGTCACACATCTCTAATATCTCTARAAAATCTTGTGCATGTTCATCTTGACCTATCTCTTTTAGTGCATCTAAAAAAGCTTGTCTAGTTGCTATTCTCGGCTCATAACTACATAATGAGCCAACAGGTTTAGCATCCATTTCAGCAATTAGAAAATTACTATAATGACAGTGATTTTTTGAAGTAGTAGTTGTTAACTTCTCTATATTATTCAAAGTATCTTCATTGTTCTTTGATCCAAAGATCAAATCAAAAATTCCAATCTGTTTATCTGCACGAGAACTTTGCAGAATCATCTGCGCTAAAAAGGGGGCATCCGTAGCTAAAGCTTTTCTTATTTTAATACTCATAACTCTTTCCAAAAATTAATTAAATTCATATATTAGTAATAGTAACATATATTATGATAAAAACTTTCTTAATCCTTGTTATTTTAACAAATTTCCTACACTCTTCACAGCAAACAATAGTTATTGTTAGTCTTGATTTCAACTCATCAAAAGCAAAACTAAGCTGTTACGAGGATGGGAAAAAGGTCTTAAAAACGATAGATGTAAACATAGGTACAAAAGGCTTAGGCTGGGGTATAGGTGAGTTTAAACTAAAGCAAAAAAAGGATGAACCGACTAAAAAAGAAGGTGATAAAAAGGCACCTGCAGGTGTCTTTAAACTAACATCTACTTTTGGTTATGCAAAAAAAGAGAATTTTGACCTAAAGTACATATATCTATCAAAAACACTTATCTGTGTTGATGATTCTAAATCAAAAGATTACAATAAAATTATAGAGATGCCAAAAGTAAAACCAAAAAGTTTTGAGCAGATGAGAAGAGCTGATAAACAATATGAATTGGGAATAGTAGTATTACATAATGAAAATCAGCTAAGACAAGCTGGTTCATGTATATTTTTACATGTACAAAAATCAAAAAATGCTTCTACCGCAGGTTGTACTTCAATGAGTTTAGATGAGATGAGAGAGATAAATTCTTGGCTAGATGGGAGTAAAAATCCCATCTTGATTCAGATTCCTAGTAGTTCTTTAAAAGAAATAAAAGAACTTTTTCCTAATCTTCCTCTTTAATCATTCTATCTTTAGCTTCTATTCCTAGAAGTGAAAGACCTGTTTTTAATGACAAAGCAACTACGAGAAGTAGTTTTAAAAGTTTTACTTCATCATCAGTTCCTATGATTCTACAATCATAATAGAATTTATGAAGTGCGGCAGCAAGTGCTTTTAGATAGTCTGAAAGTTTTTGAACTTGACGAGAACTAAACGCATCTTCAATAATCTCAGGAAGTAAAAGAGCATCAAAAAGAAGACTATCAGCATTTTCATCAAGTCCTTTTAATGAAGCAGCCATGATATCTTCTTTTGAGAAGTTACTTTTTGATAGAATCGTCTGAATTCTAGCATGTGCATATTGGATGTAAAAGATAGGGTTTGAGCTGTCTTGCTTTTTWMRCTYYSYTMWNTCRAMMTMNNTWAANNAKTATCMSTSTWMTTAGATGCAAAGATAAATCTAAGTGCATCTGAACCAATCTCTTGGACAATATCACTCATAAGAATAACGTTACCAGCACGTTTACTCATCTTATATGGCTCACCATCTTTAAGAAGGCTTACCATTTGAGAAAGTAGAGTTTCTAGTTTTTCACTATCATAACCTAAATACTCAACAGCAGCATTAACTCTTGGGATATAACCGTGGTGGTCTGCTCCCCAAATGTTAATATAGTGATCATATCCACGCTCAAACTTTTGATTGTGGTAAACAATATCTCCGGCTAAATAAGTTGGACGACCATCTTCACGAACAACAACTCTATCGTTATCATCACCTTTAGCCTCAGATGCTATCCAGATTTTGTCCTCTTTCTTATAGATGCCATCACCCATTTTACCCATTACTCTATCCCAGTCACTGTATAGAGATGACTCGTTTACAAAAGTATCAAAGTGAATATTTAAATCAGCTAAAGACTCTACTACAATATCCATAACACCATCTTTAGCCCATAAAGCAAGCTCTTTATAACGAGACTCATCACTGAAAATCTCCTTACCAAACTTTTCTATTGCACCATTTGCTAGACCTTCTAAATACTCACCACGATAATAGCTCTCAGGATATTCAACATCTTCTTTTAGTATATTTTCACGAGCGTAAAGAGCAATTGAAAGACCAAGTAAATCTATTTGATTACCTGCATCATTTACATAATACTCAGCTGTAATATCATAACCCAAATGTTTTGCCAGTCTATAAAGTGTGTCACCGTAAACAGCGCCACGTGCATGACCAATATGAAGAGGACCAGTAGGATTAGCACTAACAAATTCTAAAAGTATCTTACTTTTTTTCTCTTGTTTACCAAAATCACTCTGGTTTTGTAGTGCCCAATCTCCATACTCGCTTAAAAACTTTTCACTAAGGCGAAAGTTTAAGTAGCCTTTTACTGATTCAACACTGGAAAATATTTCTGATTCATTAAATGAAGAAGCTAGATCTTCGGCTATAACCATAGGAGATTTCCTAAGTTCTTTAGCTAAAGAAAAAGCAATAGGTGTAGCAAAATGACCGAATGCACGGTCTTTTGGTTTTTCTAAAACAACTTCACGACCAAACTTTTCGCGCAAAAGCGCCGATACACGTTGTTTCAAGAATTATGCTTCTTTTGTATTTTTTGGAGCTTCTGTAGATGCAACTTCTTCGTTACTTTCTACTTTTTTTGGAGCTTCTGTAGATGCTGTTTCAATCTCATCTGTTTCTTTCATTTCACTTTTAAAGTTTTTGATTCCTTTACCAATACCTTTTGCTAAGTCAGGTATTTTTTTAGCACCAAATAAAAGTACGATAATTCCAAATATTATTAATAGTTCTGTTCCACCAGGCATGCCCATGATATTCCTTTTTTTTATAAAATTAATGCGAGAGTATATCTACAATTTGCTGTAAATACTCTTATCGCTTGGACTAATATATCACTATTGTTCTATATCTTCCCATTTTTGTACAAAATCATTGACTTCATTACTCGAAGTTTTCATTCTTGCTGTTATTGCAATTTGTCTCAATATAGCTGCAGCTCTTTGGAGATCATCATTTATAATCAGATAATCATATTCACTAACTCTTTGTATCTCTCTCTTAGCCATCTTCAAACGAGCATCCATAACTTCTTGTGAGTCCGTCGAACGACCTTCAAGTCTTTTCTTTAGTTCTGATAGTGTTGGAGGTGTAATAAAAACAGATGTAGTAATATCACCAAGTCTATTATTAACAGCCGTATTACCTTGAACATCTATATCAAAAAGTACTAATTTTCCTTCATTTAAAGCTTCTCGAACAGGCTTAATAGAGGTTCCATAGTAATTTCCATGCACAAGAGCATACTCTAAAAAGTTATTATCTTCTATATCTTGCTTAAATTCTTCCTCATCTGCAAAGTGATAATGTACACCATCTTTCTCACCCTTTCTAATGGGGCGAGTTGTCGTAGATATAGAAAAGTAACACGCTCCAATATCATCTATTATTTCATTTAATAAAGAACTTTTTCCGGCACCACTTGGACCTGATAAAACTAAAACTGCTCCGCTTTTACTCACTATTTATCACCTAATGTTATATTGATATTGATCTTCATGCCTTTCATAGATGCAACTACATCTTCATTTGAAAGTGCTGCTAATAATTTTTTAAGAGATTCAACACCTTCGTTGCTTGGGTCTATATCTAGATTTGTCTCTTGCAAACTTTCGACTTCATCACTTTGTACTACTTCATCTAACGTATCGCTAGCTACTTCTTCATCACCAACTTCTTCACCAATAGCTAGTTTAATATCTCTAGTATTTAATGACTCAAGTCCATCTATATCACTTACTGCTATCTCTAAAAGTGTATCAGCGTCTAGTTCACTCTCTAGCTCTTCATCACTAAGTTCAAGAACGGCATTTTCTATCTCACTCTCTAAATCTTCATCTTTTATATCATCGATGTTTAGGTTAGTTTCTTCGGCTATGTCAGACTCTTCTGAACTTACTTCTTGCGAATCTTCTTCAATTGAAAGTTCATCTTCTAAGTTCATCTCGTCAAGGCTTTCGACTTCATCATCTATTTCCTCTTCGGCTGGCTTTTCTAAATTCACTTCTTCAACCTCACTATCATCTAAATTAAGATCATCCATATCGTCTAGAGCATCTTCTTCAGAAGCTGATTCTTCTAAATCTAAGTTCAAGTCCATATCTTCGAGACTTTCTACTTCAGCACTTAGTTCTTCTTCGGCTAACTCTTCTGTATTTACTTCACCAA
>NVRL01000031.1 GCA_002732645.1 Sulfurimonas sp.
TTTTGTCAGTAACTATATATATTTTTATTCTATCAAATATTAAATTAAGTTTTTCAAAACAACAAAATTTAATAAATAATTTAGTTTTATTTTAAATGCGTGTAAACATATTCCTAGAACGAAAAATGAACAGCATTTAAGTTCTAATTTAGATTATATTTCTAGTTATTATATTTATAAATGCATGTTTATCCTAATTTTCCATCTTTAATCAATACTGAGCCAATTGGGATACCTCCCTCAGCTAATCCTTCTTTAGCTTCCTGAATCGCTAATTGCATGAATTTATCCATACTATCTTATCAAAATTTGCGAAAAARAGGCATAARTAGAATTAAACTAGCTCAATATARTACAAATACTCTTAGACTAGTTATTGAAAATTCTAAGAAGGTGAAAATTAGTTTTAAGAAGAATTCTAAAGAGTTAGTTATATATATGACTTCATCATCTCCTAGAAAATATACAAAGAAAGTAAAAACAGAGCCGAAGTCTATTTTCACTAAAAGAGCTGACAGAAATAAAATAATAGTGATAGATGCCGGGCATGGTGGAAAAGATCCTGGTGCAGTTGGATACAGAAACTATAGAGAAAAAGTTGTAGTATATAAGATCTCGCAGGAATTAAAAAAGATACTTCGATCTCGTGGCTATAAAGTTCATATGACAAGAGACAGAGATAAGTATGTAAAATTAAGTAAAAGAACGGCATTTGCAAATAAGAAAAAGGCAGATATCTTTGTCAGTATTCATGCAAATGCCGTCGGTAGAAAAAATGCAAAAAAAGTTCATGGAATTGAGTGTTACTTTCTATCTCCATCACGTTCAAAACGGGCTGAAAGAGTTGCTGCAAAAGAGAACTCAGCAGATTTGAGTGAGATGAACAGATATGGTAAAARKNCATYWTTAMWMKYKWYAWWMTYANCNAYAANGNATTGKTNGNCAYCWAATAAGCTGGCAATTGATCTTCAAAGAGGGATGCTCGGTGCATTAAATAGGAACTATAAAGTGAAAGATGGTGGGGTTAGAGAAGGACCATTTTGGGTGCTAGTAGGTGCTCAGATGCCGGCAGTTCTGGTGGAAGTCGGTTTTATATCTCATCCTAGTGAAGCAAAACGATTAGTAACTGATAAGTATAGAAAAACTATAGCTTTAGGTATGGCAAATGGAATCGAGAGATATTTCGCTAAAAACTAATGCCCTTGGCTTGAGCGTATGGAAATTTTTTGCCTTAAGGTTCAATGTAAGGAATATTTTCGAAGAAAATGTTCACTGAAATTGGAAAAAACCTTATGGTATAAAATGTTCACGGAAGCTCAAAATAGAGACAAGGGTACTAGATGTCTTCTTTTTTGTATTCTAAAGTACCCGCAACAGCTTCTTTATCATTAATGATTTTTTCTATCTGTTTTTTAACTCTGTCATAACGATACTGTTCCTTAAAGCCGATGATTCTTCCACCGGCAGCGTTTGGATGTCCACCGCCGTTTGCCCACTCTTTAGAGATTACAGCAACATTTACCTGATTATTTGCTCTTAGGCTCATCGTACCACGGTAACTAACATCAACAATAAAGTCATACTCGGGATAAGCGAGTAAAAAGCCATTACCGACAATAGATGTATTTCCAACACCATAACTTAAATATCCTCTGTATCCTTTGTAGTAGATAGTCTTCTCTTTTCTCGCATCACCTAAGAGTTTAACGATGAATTTTGTTGCCAAATTATCAAGAGTATCATTTTTATCTTCTCTGAAAAAATCTTTTTTTATAGTATGAATTTTTTCGTCTAAAACAATAGCAGCATTCTCTTCATACATGTATTTTGTAGCTTCAAGAAGTAAAGAAATTTTGTAGTTATTGTCTATATCTGAAAACATAACCTTATTCAACTCTCTTGTCTCGGTTACAAGTCTCATACAAACTTTTCCGTATTCAAAGTTTTGTACTTCTTCTTGTTTCCAGAGGTCAACAGCATTTACTATATTTACAAATTTATTCATCCACTCAGGCTCATCAATCTCAAAATGCTCTTTGACATAGTCGTAARTTATTTTTGTAGCACRTCTTGATGTATCAAGAAAGTACCATTCATACTTGTTAGCACTATCTTCTCCACTACCATGATGATCTAAAAGAGTAAGAATCACATCTTTTTTATTATCATTCATCTTTTTAACTTCGTTGTTAAGCCATCTAGACTCATCAAATGTCAAGTTTAAGTCAGTGATTAAAATAAGAGAATCAGTAGAACTTTTTCTTATTTTTTCTAGTATAAGTTCTAACTTCTGCTTAACTTCAGCTCCGTAATTAGCGNTATAGTTAAATATTTTATATGGAGTGAATTTCATAACTAACTGACAGCTATAGCCATCCAAGTCAATATGTGATAGATGGTAGATTGTTTTATTTTTCATTATATTCCTTAAACTTATTATACTATATTTATGATTCTATAGAAATAGAACCCATAACTTCAAAAGTTGCACTTGAGTCAATCTCTGCATGAGAAAGTGTTATAACATCTAGAGAGAATCTCTCAAAAATTTCAGCTAGACCACGACGAAGTTGAGGGTCAACGATAACAACAACAGGAGAGACTCCTTTTTGGAGTAGTTCATGTGCTTTTGTGCTTGTTGCTTGGATGAGTTGATTTATCTCTCCTACGCTTAATAGAAGATTTCTAACACCATCTTGCTCTTGTGACTTTTCAAGCATCATTTGCTCTGAAAAAGTATCAAAGGTAAGCAGTCTTATAACAGCATCTTCACCAGAATACATCTGTGTAATTATCCTAGAGAGTTTTGAGCGCACTTGTTCTGTTATAAGATCTACATTTTTAGTAAACTCTGCTACATCTGCAATAGTTTCTAGTATCGTAAGCATATCTTTAAGAGGGATTTTTTCATGTAAAAGACTTTTAAGAATACGCTGTATTAGACCAATAGAAGCAACTTTTTGTACATCGTCCACGATAACAGGAAAGTCTGTTTTGATTTTATCTATAAGAGTCTGAACTTCTTGACGAGTAAGTAGATCTTCTGCATTACGTTTTACAAGTTCACTCATATGTGTAGAAATTACAGTTGCCGGATCAACAACTGTATATCCATTAATAATAGCATCTTCTTTTTGGTCAGGTGATATCCAAATAGCATCTAGCCCAAATGCAGGCTCTTTTGTAGCCTCTCCGTCAATCTCACCTGTTGCCATTCCACTATCCATAGCTAAGAATTTATCAGGTTTTATAGAACCTTCACCAATTGAGATACCCTTTAGTAATATCTGGTACTGCTCAGGCTGTAGATGTAAATTATCCCTGATACGAACCTGAGGCATTAAAAAACCATAGTCAGATGCAATCTTACGCCTCATTGACCGGATACGTTCAAGTAGGTCTCCACCTTGAGAATTATCTGCTAAACGTATAAGCTGATAGCCAAGGGTGAGTTCTAGCATCTCTACTTTTAGTATATCTTCAAGAGCTGTTTCTTCTTCTTTTGCTATCTCTTCATTAGATTTTACAGGTTTAGCCGCAGCTTCTTCTTTAGCTTGTTGTTCTCTATCTTTTGGTGATAGTATATTGTCCACATCAAGTATGGTTAGTTCACCTTTTTCATACTTATAAACTGACCAACCAAGAAGAGCGAACATGCTACCTACAAAACCCATAGAAGCAGTAGGAAGTCCAGGAACCATAGCAAATAGAATCATGATAAAACCAACTATCATCATGATCTTTGCATTACCCATCATCTGGTTGATTGTACCCTCTGCGAAGTTATCTCCATCTCCTGAAGAACGAGTAATCATAATACCGGTTGCAGTTGAGATAATAAGTGCCGGAATTTGCCCAACAAGCCCATCACCTATAGTTAGAAGTGTAAAGGTAGAAGCACTGTCTCCTACTGTCATACCATGTTGAAATACACCTATAAGAAATCCACCGATAATATTGATAAGAGTGATGATAATACCCGCAACTGCATCACCTTTAACAAACTTAGATGAACCATCCATAGCTCCATAAAAATTTGCATCTTGAAGAATATCAGCACGACGTTGTTTAGCCTCGGCATCATCAATTAGTCCAGCGTTAAGGTCAGCATCCACTGCCATCTGTTTACCTGGCATGGAGTCTAGTGTAAAACGAGCAGCAACCTCTGCAACCCTCGTAGAACCTTTGGTTATAACCATAAAGTTGATTAAAACTAAGATAGAGAAAACTATAATACCGATAACAAAGTTACCACCTACAACAAAGTCACCAAAGCTGGTGATAATACTACTAACAGCACCAGTGCCTTCGTGACCATGGCTCAGAATCATTCTGGTGGTAGCGATATTTAGGGAGAGTCTAAATAGAGTTAAAATAAGAATGAGTGTTGGAAAAGTTGTTAAGTCTGTAGGTTTTGGAACATATAGTGATATGAGTAAAATTAAAACAGCTAAAGCCATAGATATTGTTAGAAAAACATCCAGTACAGCAGATGGGAGAGGAACGATTATAATAGCCAGTATTGCCATTACAAAAATAACTACACTTAAATCTTTTTGTCCAAGAAGAAAGTTTAGTGCTGTCCCTATTTGCTGTTTTGTTGTGAGTTTTCTCGCCATTACTACTCTAAAATATCATCAAGTGATAAGTCGGCTAAAAAGTAATCTATTTTACCTTGGAGTTTATTTAAAAATGGCCAGATAGAGCAAAGTTCAGCTCTGTCACTTGGACAATCTTTTTGAGATGGTGAGCAGTCAAACACGGCTGGTGCTTTTCCCTCAACCGCACTCATAACACTTAGCATACTAATCTCTTTAGGTTTTTTTAGTAGAGTAAACCCACCATTAACACCTTTGTAAGATTTTAAAATACCATTTTTTGCTAGAGCCTGTAGAATCTTTGCTAAAAAGCTTTTAGGTATGGATAGTTGATTAGAAAGGGTTTCACTATCTATAGGTGAATCAGCTTTTGATAAAACAATAAGAGAGAGTATTGCGTATTCACTTGCACGAGTTATTAACATAATATTTACTTTTAATTTAGATTTTAATATTTAAAGAGATTATATCCAAAGAAGTTGAATTTAATTTAAGTTTCAAATATTAGAAAAGTGAGTATAATGTCTTTATGTCCTATAAAGTAATATCAAGAAAACTAATCATAATAGTTCCTATTATGTTTTTTATTATTGCCTTTGTCAGAATTTCTCTGAATTATTTTGAAAATAAAAAGAGTGTAGAAGAATTTATATCTGAGCAGTCAAAGCTAGTAGATTCTTTATATATGACACACAGAAATTATTATCAAAATCTTTACCTTGAAAAAATAATAAAATTAGATGAGAAAACTATTGCTGGATTGCCGGCATACTCCGCTTCCGAGATTTCAAAAACATTCTCCGAACAAAACAGACTTCAAATTACAATGCAAACAGTTAGTGATAGAGCTAGAAATCCTAAAAATCAAGCAGATATATATGAGCTAGAAGCTATAAAATATTTTAAAGATAATAAGGATGCTAAAGAGTATTTTAGTCAAGAGAATGATTTTTATCAATATGCAACTCCACTGAAAATTGAAAAAAAGTGTTTAACATGTCATGGAGAAAAATCAAAAGCTCCAAAATTTATATCTGATAAATATGGTACTGCTTATGACTATTCAATTGGTGATATAAGAGGTATACTAAGTATTAAAGTACCGACTTATCATGTAGACAAAATAATTAGTAAACAATTCCTTGGTTCAGTTTTGTATGATCTGCTTCTAATGGTTATTATCTCACTTATCGCATTCTATTTGATGAGATTTTTCTCAAAACTACAAGTAAAGCTTGAAGCGGAACTAGATGAAAGAACAGTTGAGTTACAGAACTCACTTTCATTTTTAGAGAGTTATAAGGATGCTATTGATAGTAACCTTATCGTTTCTAAAACTGATTTGGATGGAATAATAACTTATGTAAATGATAACTTTTGTAAGGTGACAGGTTATAGTCGTGAAGAGGTAATTGGGAAAAACCATAATATTTTAAGAGATAAATCTTTTTCCAAAGCTATGTACAAAAAACTTTGGTCAACTATTGTAACAAGAGAGACATGGCATGGTAGAATAAGAAATGTAAAAAAAGATGGCTCACTATATTGGGTAGATGCGACTATTACACCAATTATAAATGCTAATGGTAATATAACTGAATATATCTCTATTAGACATGATATTACTCAACTTATAGATCAAAAAAATGAATTGAAAACTTTTGCAAACACTGATTCTCTTACAAAACTTGGTAATAGAAATGCACTTAAAGAAGAGATAGAGAACGGTGAAAATATATTTTTGATTTTAGTAAATATAGATAGTTTTTCTCAGTTAAATGATTTTTATGGACATGAACTAGGAGATGCTATTTTAATAGAGTTTGCTTCAAAACTATTAGAAATATGTAGTTTGAATGAAGAGCTTAAACTCTTTAGGGTAAGTGGTGATGAGTTTGTAGTTCTTACTGTAGATGTACCAGCTCATAGCGTTGTCCAACAAGCTCAATCAATTGTAAAATATATAAACTCGCATATTTATGAAGTAAAAGACGAGACAGTTGAGATAAATGCAACAGTAAGTATCTCTTTAGAAGAAAAAGACCAGTTACTCATAACTGCAGATATGGCTCTAAAAATTGCAAGGCGAGAAGCAAAAGATCTTATTGTTTTTGATAAAGCTATGAGTCTAGATAAAGAGTATGAGAATAATATGCTTTGGACTAAGAAGATAAAAGAGGCTATAAAAAATGATAAGATAGTTCTTTTCTTCCAGCCAATTGTAGATAATGATACTAGAAAAATCAATAAGTATGAATCCCTTATTAGACTTATTGATGAAGATGATAACGTTATAACACCGTACTTCTTTTTAGATATTGCGAAAAAAGCTAAACTCTATAAACAACTTACAAGAATTGTAATCCAGAAAAGTTTTGAGAACTTTAGAGAGAATGACTTTGAATTTTCAATAAACCTAAGTATAGATGATATATTAGACAAAGAGATAAATGAATATATTTTAGAGATGCTTGCAATATATAATATTTCTAACAGGGTGATATTTGAGATAGTTGAATCTGAAAGTATAGAGAACTTTTATGAGATACAGAAATTTATAAAAAATGTAAAAGTACTAGGTTGTAGGATTGCCATAGATGATTTTGGCACAGGTTACTCAAACTTTGAGTATTTAATGAGACTAGAAGCAGATTTTATAAAAATAGATGGCTCAATCATCAAAGAGATACTACATGATAAAAACTCTGAGATTATAACAACAGTAATGGTTGATTTTGCCAAGAAGATGAATATCCAGGTTATTGCTGAGTTTGTTGAGAATGAAGAGATATTTGAAAAAGTAAAAGAGTTGGGAATTGAGAACTCCCAAGGGTATTACTTTAGTGAGCCTAAACCATTTTTAATATAGTTTTGATATAATCCCAATTCAACTTTATACATGTAATGTGTAAATGTTAGATTATTATACCCATCAGGAGGCTATTATGGCTTTAGATTCGGCTAAAAAACAAGAAATAGTATCAAAATATGGTCGCTCAGAGAGTGACACAGGTTCAAGTGAAGTTCAAATTGCACTTTTAACAACAAGAATTACAGAGTTAACAGAGCACTTAAAAATATTTAAAAAAGATCACGCTTCTAGACTTGGTTTACTTAAACTAGTTGGTCAACGTCGTCGTTTAATGAAATATTTTAAAAGAAAAGATAAAGAAGCTTATCTTAAATTAGTAGAAGATCTAGGTATCAGAGATAATATCTAAATTTACTCTTAATCATACAACTTAAATTCCTCCTACCAGAGGGCTTTAAGAAGATTTCTCCTTTTACAATAAATATAACTTTTTATAATAATAAAACTACAAAATCATACACAAATCTAAATTAAATTACATATATTCACAAAAACTCATCCCTTTAAATTTAATTTCAGTCCCTACATTGTAAGCTATGCAACAAAAGATTTTTTGGAGGTTTAGTGTGTCTAAACATAACAGTGAAATAAGCACAGAGGGTCTAACATTTTTAGAAGATGGTGAAGTTTTATATGATGACTTATATCTTTTAAGTGAAACAGATGAAAAGGGAATAGTTGAATATGCTAGTGACTCTTTTTTAAAAATAGCAAATTTACATAGAGATGAATTGGTTGGTCAACCCCATAGTCTGGTACGTCATCAAGATATGCCAAGAGCTGCATTTAAATCTTTATGGGATGATGTTCAGTCTAAAGGGTTTTGGACTGGTTATGTAAAAAATGCAAGAAAAGGCGGTGGATACTACTGGGTTTACGCAACAGTTCTTCGTTCAGTTGATAAAAACGGAAAAACAAAATATGTCTCTATCCGCGTTAAACCATCTCGTGAAGATATTAAAAAAGCCGAAGCGCTTTACTCAACACTAGATTAGAATCCAAAGGAATTTATAATGGCATTAATGAAAAAAAACACTTCAGGTTCATCTTCAGCTGCAGTAGTAGCACAAGGCAGCGGCGGTGGAGATAAAAGACGTCAAAGAACACTGGCTAAACAACAGCAAATTAGCGAGAGTATAGCTGGTGTATCTATGACTATTTTAGAAAATGCGCAAGAGAGTGTAAGTGCTATTGAAGAGTTAAAGTCTTCAATGGAACAGATTGCTACTGCTGCTGAAGAGAACAGCGGTGCAAGTGAGCAGGCTCTGGCTAATGTTAATGGTATTAACACAAATATTAGCAGAATGAACTCAACTATTACAACAGTTATCGCTTCAACTCTCTCTACTGGTGAAAATATTATGGCATCGGTTGATAAGATTAATGATTCAGTCGGCAGAATGGCTATTGCTGTAAAAGTTGCTGAGGAATCATCAACCAAGAGTGAAGAACTTAAAGTTTCATCTCAAAATATTGGAGATGCCGTCGGTTTTATCGCAAAAATTGCAGATCAAACAAATCTACTTGCATTAAATGCTGCTATTGAAGCATCTCGTGCAAAAGAGCATGGAAAAGGTTTTGCAGTTGTAGCTGATGAGACTCGTGCGCTTGCTGGTGAGAGTGAAAAAAATGCTGAGTTTATCTCTGAGCTTGTTAATAAGATACAGGGAAGTATAGATAATATTATTACCAGTATTGGTGCTACAACTACAACTATATCTGGTAACGGTACAAAAGGTAATACTCTTAGTGCTAAGATGGAAGAGCTTACTAAGATAGCTGTTTACTCTGTTGAAGCTGCTAGGAGTGTAAATATTTATACTCAAAAACTTGGTGATTTTGTCTCTAAAATTAATGATGGTTCACAAGATATAGCTAATGCCTCAAGTGAGATAGCTTTATCTGTTGAAAAAACTTTAAATGGAATTGACATACAGTCAGATGCATTAGCTCAGACAGAAGATGATATCAAAGAACTATCAAGTCTTGCAGAAGAATTAAAATACTCTACAGATACAATGAAATCTGCTGAAGATATTGCATTGAGTGCTGATACTATTGGTGGGTCAATGGAAGATATTCAAAATGCTCTTGAAGATGTAACTGGCGCATTAAACCAGATAGAATCATCTTCTCACACTACAAATAAGAGTGCACTTCGAAATAAAGAATTGATTGAAGCCGGTATAGATGCAGCTAAAGATATAGATAAGTTAATAGAAATAGCTAGAAGAAATTTTGACCTTTTAAAAGTATCATTCAACGTTGTTAAAAATACTGTTAGTGAGATTAGAGGAGCATTTAGTGATTCTATTACTAAAGGTAACAGTGCAGCTGCTGAGTTGACTGTAATAGTAAAAGAGACTAGAAATGTTGATAAAACAGTCGGAAGAATTTCTAATTCAATTGTTCAGTTAAATATGCTTGCTATTAGTGGTTCAATAGAAGCTGCTCGTGCAGGTGACTTTGGAAAAGGTTTTGCAGTAGTAAGTGCAGATATTAGAAACTTAGCAAAAGATTCAGAATCAAATACCGATAAAATCAATGATATTGTCGAGTCAATGAACTCTGAGATAGATACTGTTAGAACAGATTGGAATAATCTTTTAGAATCACAAGGCAGTGAACAATCTCTTATAGATGGATTAATAAATGATATTGTGAAAATTACAGATATGCTTGTTGACTTGCTTGATAGATATACAGGTCTAAAATCTGTAAACGATCAAAACCTAGAAGGTATGAATCAAGTTGTTATTGGTATTAGTGAGATTCAAAAAGCAGTAGAACTTAGTGCTAGAAATGCTATGGAGTCTCGCAAAGCGAGTGAACTGATTATTGAGACAGTTTCACATATTGGTGAAGGTGTAGAAGAGTTGGCTGTAATGGCGGATGAGCTTCAGCAGGGGTAAATACAGATGCAACAGATTCAAGAGATTTTAATTATCAAAAATTCTCAAGAGAATTATGGTATTTCTACAGAAAATATAAATCAGATTTCAAGAGTTCCATCACTTATGGAGCTACCTCTAAGACCTTATGGAACAAGAGGACTCTGTGGTGTTGGTGGAAATATAGTAAGTATACTTGATGTAAATCTTTTATTAGGGATGCCTAAAGTAGATTTAGAAGCCGGCAATAGTAGACTTCTCAGTCTTAATGGGGATCTATCATCAAATGCTCTACTCGTAAGTGAAGTTTACAATACTGTGGATATAGAAGAGTCAAATATAGAGTATATAAACAATACTAATGATCCTGTAATAGCTATATATAAATATAAGGACTCTTTGGTTCAGGTTTTATCTCTAGAAACTTTAATCTCTAAAATCTCTAAAGTTAAAATTGAGTCTAGAGAGGTACAAAACGGTAAACTGAAAGTTGTTGATAAAAAAGAAGAAAACTCTASAAAGTTTTTGATTTTTTCAATGTCAAATGAAAGATTTGCATTAAATATTAATTTTTTAAGAGAGATAATTCTTGCAGATATAAACTTTACGGATATTGCCAGAAGTTCGCAAGATCTGCTTGGACTTATAACTTTAAGAGAAGAATTGATTACTGTAATAGACCTACGTTCTTATTATGGTTTTAATAGTGATAAAAGTGAAAAGAATCGTATTTTAATCACTTCATGCGATGGTGAGACTATAGGACTTCTCGTTGATGATATTATAGATATAAAGAGCTTCCCAGATAGAGATATTGAATATATGAGAGATAGTTTCCAAGAGAACAAAATTTCAGGTGTTATTCATGATGAAAACTCACTAATATCTTTTTTTGATGAAGAGGYATTAAAAGTAATATTTTCTAAAAATAGTGCCTATATTGACTCTACAAGTAAAGTTGAAGTTCAAGAAGAAGATAGTTCTTTATTAGCTAAAGAAGTTATTATATTTAAACTAGCAGGTAAAGAGTACGCTTTTGATGTTGAGTTTGTAGCAGAGATTATAGATATTGTTGACTCTACAAAGGTTGCATACAGTGATGAAAATGTAGATGGTATTATAAATATAAGAGGTCAAATAGTTGCAATAGTATCATTATTCAAAAAGTTATCAATACCTACCAAGATAATGGAAAACTCAAAGATCATAGTCTGTGAGATTAATCATGCAAGAATAGGTTTTGTGGTTGACAGTATAAGCGATATTATAGACATAAAAACTGATGAGTTAAGAACTCAAGATGATGAGCTTTTTAGTGATGTTTTGCATCTTGATGAAGGAAATAGGTTGGTATTATCGATGGATATTCAAAAGATAGTTACAAGTTAGGAGAAATAGTGGCAAAAAAAGTTTTAATAGTAGACGACTCGGCACTTGTTAGAAAACAATTAAAAGAGATAATATCAACGTTAGATTATGAGATAGAGATTGCTAAAAATGGTAAAGAAGCTGTAGATAAGGCAACTAAAACTCAGTATGATGTAATCACCATGGATATAAATATGCCTGTAATGGATGGAATAGAAGCAGTAAAGCAGATCATGAAAAAACAACCATCAGCAATACTAATGGTTAGTTCATTAACTACTGATAATGCAACTATAACTATGGATGCTCTTGATTTGGGAGCTATAGATTATATTCCTAAACCAGGAACAATGAACGTTGGTAAAAATGAAAATAGAGAAGAGATACTGCAAAAGGTAAAATCTCTTAGTAGAATTCCAAAAAGAAGACTTCAAAGACAAGTTTCAAGGCCCGCTCAAAGAGAAAGACGGGTAGTAGAAAAAGAGCTTGAACAGACAACAGACTCTAGAGATATCCAAAAAGTTATCCTTATTGGTTCATCTACCGGAGGACCAGGACTAATAGAGCAGATATGTTCATCTTTACCTCAAAATTATAAGCATCCTGTTTGTATTGTGCAGCATATGCCAGAACAGTTTACAAAAACATTTGCAGCTAGACTTGATCGTTCTTGTATTTTAAATGTACATGAAAGTTCTAACAATATGGAACTTCTTCCTGGAAATATATATGTAGCTCGTGGTGGAGTTCATATGAATTTTGCTAGAAAAACATCAGGTAAGATCGTAATAAAAGAAGATAGAGCTAAGGGTGATAACTTTTTTCAACCAAGTGCTAATGATATGATGCATAGTGCTTTGGATGTTTTTGAAGCTCAAAATATAATAGGTGTGATTTTAACTGGAATAGGTGATGACGGTGCAGACAGTATGGTTGAACTAAAAAAAGCTGGTGCATATACTCTTGGCGAGAGTGAAGAGAGTGCTACTGTTTACGGTATGCCAAAAGAAGCTTATGAGCGTGGTGGTGTCTCTGAACAGTTGGATTTTGTAAATATACTTAAAAAAATAGTTACACTAAAGTAAGAGGAGATATTTATGGCTTTGATTAAAAAACATGTTAAGCAAGAGATTGAAGAACTACCCACTTTTTTAACTCTTGAAGAAGCAATAAGCTATTTTGAATCTAATGATGAGTCTGATAAAAAGGATTATGCGATAGAAGAGATTGCAAAGTTTAATGGCGGAGGAGAGTATCTGGTTTCATGTATCAATAAAGTAGAATATATTGAAAAAAGCTCCCTTAGTAAAATAGCTTCAGTAGTATCAACAATGGATCCGGAAGTTGCACCTATAGAAGCTATTATGGAGCTACTAAAGCTAGATAATGCTTATATAAGAAACTTGGGAATATCTATTCTTAGAGACTATGGAGATGTCATAAAGTATTACATTGTTAAGTTTCTTATAGGTGATGATAGAGACTTAAGAATCTTTGCTATAAATGTTTTAGGTGATGTTGATTTTGCAGAGTCTAGAGATATGTTGGTAGAACTTTTGGAAGATGAAGATGATATAAATGTTGCAATGACGGCAGTAGACTATATGGCAGAAATAGGGGAAGAGGAAGATATAGAACTCTTAGAGTCTTTAAAAGAAAGATTTAAAGGTGAAGTCTATGTTGAGTTTGCTGTTGATGGTGCAATAAAGATGATTAAGGGATAGTGATGGCATACCTTTTATCAAAAGAGAACTTTTTAAAGATGAGTGAGTTTGTCTATAGAAAGAGTGGTATTTATTTAGAAGAAGATAAGCATTATGAAAAGCTTGCTAAATACATAGATGCAAGATCTGCTACATTGGAAGTGGAAAACTTTAGAAAGTACTTTTTTAAACTACGTTTTGAGGATAAAGATGGAGAAGAATTTCAAGCATTAATGAACGCTGTAACTGTAAATGAGACTTACTTTTACAGGGAAAAAGATCAGTTTGAGGCTTTAGTAAATAAGATATTACCAGAGCTTCATAGGACATTACCAGCTTCAAAAACTCTGAGAATACTTTCTTCACCATGTTCTACAGGTGAAGAACCATACTCGATAGTTCTTCATATAGTAGAAGAAGGTAATGTCGTAGAGAAGAGAGACATAGAAGTAGTAGGTATAGATATCGATTCAACAGTTATCCAAAAAGCTAAAAAAGCAAAGTATACAGAACGCTCTATTCATGCCATACCAAAAAAAGTGCTATCTAAGTGGTTTAATAAAAAAAGTTTAGGTTATGAACTTGGTGAAGACCTTCATGGAAGTGTTGATTTCCAAGTGGCAAATGTATTTGACAAAACACAGATGAGAAATCTTGGAAAGTTTGATGTTATTTTTTCAAGAAATATGCTTATATATTTTGATGATGCATCTAGAAAAGAGGTGGCAATGACATTTTATGACATGCTCAACCCTGGTGGTTATGTGCTTTTAGGACATGCTGAATATATGAGTAGAATAGTATCTGTTTTTACGGCTAAAAAAATAGATAACACTCTGATTTATCAGAAATAAAATTTAAAATAAGGAATTAAAATGCCATTAGTAATATTTGTAGATGATAGTGAGACAGCTTTAGCGTCAACGAGAATGGTTACAAACTCTATGCCTATAGAGGTTAAACAATATACAGAAGCACAAGTTGCTCTTGGGGAGATTCAAGCAGGACTGACACCTGACTTGATTATTACAGATCTTAATATGCCTGTAATGAATGGTTTTGAGTTTTTAGAAGCTTTGAGAAAAGTTCCTTCTACTGCTAGAACCCCTTGTCTGATGTTAACAACTGAGACAAAAGCRGAACTAAAACAAAAAGGTAAAGCTTTAGGACTTACGGGTTGGATAGTAAAACCATTTAACCCGGCACAGTTAAAGCAAGCTATAACAAGAGTGTTAAGGTTAACGTAGTGGAGAAAAAGATGAATATGTTATCTTCTATAAATGAACTTCTTTCGCATATAAAACAAGTAGAAGAAGAGACTATACAGATGTCTCAAGACTCTATGTTGATGCTAAGTGAGTTTATTGAGAAAAACTCTATAGAGTTAGATGAAAGTGCTGCAAAAGGTTTGCAGTATCAAGATATTATTTCTCAGCAGTTGAGCGCAACAATAGAAGCTATAGATAGTGTTCAAAAAGCTATAAATATTTTTGAAAACGCATATGATTCGGATGAGCAGATAGCTAATGACAGTATAGAAAAACTGCATCTTAAACTATCAAAGACTCTACAAACAGCAAAAAATAAAAGAGAAGCATTTTCTGGCAAGTTAGGTCATGAAGATGAAACTGACGAGATAGAATTTTTTTAGGAGATATTATGCCAACTATTATGGTCGTAGATGAYWCAAAAACAGTGAGAAATTATCATGGAGCTATTATCAAGTCTCAAGGACTTGATGTAATAGAAGCAGAGAATGGTATGGAAGCATTAGAAAAGAGTCTTGATGCAGAGATAGACCTCTATTTAGTAGATGTAAATATGCCTATAATGGATGGTTACTCTTTTATTAGTGATCTTCGTAAACAGTCCAATCATAAAACTATTCCGGTTATTATGGTAACAACGCAGGCAAAGCTTGAAGATAAAATCAATGCTTATAAAGTTGGTGCAAACCTATTTGAAACAAAGCCGATTAAGCCTGATCTGCTTCAGTCATATATAGATATTTTAGTTAAGAGTTAGGGAGGAAGTTTATTATGGATCCATTATTAGAACAGTTTTTAAGTGAAGCTAGAGAAAACTTAGCTTTTATAGACCAAAATATCGAAGATATTGGGGGATCTGATCCTGAACTCTTAAATTCAGTATTTCGTGCTGCACATACTTTAAAAGGTGGTAGTGGGATTGTTGGTTTTGAGAGCGTAAAAGATATTACGCATCATGCAGAAGATTTGCTTGATATGCTAAGAGATGGAAGATTAGAATTTGCTGATGCTATGACAGAAGCTCTTTATGATGCTTTTGATGAAGTGCTTAACCTTATTGAAGCAGCTGAAGAGACAGAGGGTGTTGTAGATGCTGATGAAGATAGATTAAAAGAAATTATTGAATCCTTAAGTGCACAGATGGGTAAAGAAGCCCAAGCTGAATCTGGTTGGGAACTTGGTTTCTTGCTGGTTGAAGATGCAACTTCTGTAGTTAATATACCACTAAATACTTTAAAGGGTATTTCATCACACAAGATAGCTTTTAAAAACTCTGAGCTTAATGAAGAATTTTGCTCAAATGAAAATATTTACGCTGTTGTATTTGATATAGATGAGTCATGCATGGTATATGGAAATGATCCCATATACACTCTATCTCTATTAGGAGATAAAGTACTTGGAGTTCATGCATGTATGAGTGATGATAATGCTAAGTCTGTACTAAGTGGTACTGAAGATGAAGATGGACTTCTTCTGAGAGTTCAACTCACAGCATTTATTAAAGCTACTTTTGAAGAGATAGAGGACGCTCTGTTTAACTTTATAGATGAGCTTCAGTTTTTACCTCTAGATATTTCTACTCTATTGTCAGTTGATGTTGGAGAAGCAGGACATCAGTTAGATTCCCTAAAAGAGCTAAATAATATTGCCGAAGACTTAGACTTAGCGGGTATCATTGAAGAAGTAGAGAGATCTATGGAGTTAGTTGGTGCTGATACACTTCAACACGCACAACTTCAAAGATTTTTAGACATCAGTGGTTTAATAGATGCTAAAGAGACCACAAAACTATGTGATTTCTTCGATAATCTTTATAAAGGTGAAGTATATCAAGCTGATGATAATATTGAATTAAGTAGTGATGAAGTTGTAAACGAAGAAAATATAGAAGAAGAGATTGAAGCTGAACTCGAAGCTCAAGCTACTATAGAGATGACTGATGATATTGCAAAAACAGTTGAAAATCCCCGAAGGAAAATCCTATCTTTTTATAGAGTTTTGCAACGACAAAGGACTGAGTGGGCTTTACAGGAGTGAATCCATAGACATCTTAGATTTTCTATTTAAACGAAGTATAGAGTTCAATA
>NVRL01000032.1 GCA_002732645.1 Sulfurimonas sp.
AATTCTGGATAAGCTTCCATCCCCAATTCGGCACGATCCAAACCAAGATCTTCATCTTCTGGTGTGCAGCGAATGCCAATTGTTGCCTTCAAGATAAACCAAACAATGGAGGAAGCCACAATCACAAAAGCACCAATTGCTAAGGTTATAAAAGTAAAAGCAAAAGAAAATGTTTTAGTAATTACATACCCTACAATTAACAATGACAATACAGTTGGTACTTCATTATAAGCTCTAAAAAAGTTTCCACTTTTAGAGTAATTTTCACGTTCAAGTTGAACTCTATAGTGTTCTAAAGAAAATGAGTATGCCATTAGTACAATAACTACTAAAATTTTAGCGTACATCCATATATCACCTTCTAGCAAATCCGGTCTAAGATATAGCATCCAAAGTCCACTAATTACCGTTGCCCACATTGCAGGAAGTCCTATATATTTATACATTTTATATTCTTGAATTTTTATAACTTCTACAAAATCCGGTTTATTTTTATATTCTGTATGATACACATATAATCTTGGTTGATAAAAAAGCATTGCCATCCATGACAATACTGCCATGATATGGAATACAACAATCCATAAATAATAATCCATAATATTCATCTATAAGCCTATTAAAAGTTTTTTTCTAAAGAAAGCGTAACATAATTTGAACCGCCTTTTTCTACATTGTTAAACAGACCAAAAATACCTGAACGGTGTTTTACAGCTACACCAAGATAAGTATCTTTAAGTGGTTCATATCTAACTAACCTACCGATATCAAAATCTAAACTAAAATCTATATAGTTCAGAAATTCAGAGTTGTTATCATTATTTTCAATTGCTTCTACTTTTTCAACATACAAGATATCACTTGTGTATGAAAGACCTTCTCCAAAACCGAGTCTTACACGGTTACTTAAAAAATCTATATTCCAATAAACTTTTACATATAGAGTACCTTCGTAGATATCATCTTGTAGTCCAGCTTCATCAAAATAAGACAAACCACCTTTTACATAAAAATCTATTGGCAAATCAAAAGCATCACGTTTAAGAAGGTAACCTGCGTCCAGTGCAGTAACTTTTAGATCTTGGGGATATGACTTAACATCGAAAAAAAGCACTTCACCAAAATCACTGTTTGTAACTTTACCATGAGCTATTCTAAGTGAGTAGTTATCATCTGCACTCAAACTTAAAAACAAGAACAATAAAACTAAGTATTTCAAAAAAATTTCCTAATAAGGGTATGTTGGAGAGTTTTGTGCACCCAAAGACGGGTGCACATTAGTTGGGGAAATTTGACTATGCGTCAAGAGTTTCTAAATCTTTTATTGATGTCTTGCTGTGGTCAACAACTTTTGTATGAAGACGACGYAGTGCTTTAGAAGTTCTGTCAATCGCTAAATCGATTGCAGCTTCTAAGTTATCATCAGTTTGATTAATAATTACAGGTTCAGCGTGAGCAATATGAATATCGAATTCTATTGATACACCTTTTTTTTCAGCTTTCACGTTAACATTTACAGTTGTAATATCTAATGTATATTTTGAAAATCCATCAATTGCAGACTGGATGTGAGCTCTAGTGTTATCGTGTAGTGTTATGTCTTTTGCACGAATTTGTACGTTCATAATAAATCCTTTTAATGAGCAGCTTCTAGCTCCTCTATATATACTTCTATAATAACAGAATAAAGCTGAGATTGGTATAATACGACTTAAAAAGATTTAGGATTTTAATTAATGAGAGTATTTACAGGTATACAACCCTCTGGTGATTTACATATTGGAAACTATTTTGGCTCTATCAAGCAGATGGTTGATGCTCAAAAGACAAGTGATACTTTTGCTTTTATTGCAAATTATCACGCTCAAACAAGTATTAGTGATGGAAAGAGGCTAAGCGAACTTACGATGCAGTGTGCAACTGACTTTCTTGCACTTGGAATCGACCCAAATAAATCAACATTTTGGGTTCAGTCAGATGTAAAAGAAGTTTTAGAGCTTTACTGGATGTTATCTTCATTTACTCCTATGGGTCTCTTAGAACGTGCTCACAGTTACAAAGACAAGACCGCTCGTGGTCAAGCTACTAATCACTCACTTTTCTCATATCCTGTTCTTATGGCAGCAGATATCCTTCTTTTTGGTTCAGAGGTTGTTCCTGTTGGAAAAGATCAAATACAACATGTTGAAATAGCTAGAGATATAGCTACTAAGTTCAATAATAAATATGGTGACATTTTAGTTATGCCTGAATTTCGTGTTGCTGAAGAAGTGCAAACTGTTCCAGGTATAGATGGACAAAAAATGTCTAAAAGTTATGGAAATATTGTAAACATTTTTRGTGAAGAGAAAAAACAGATGAAAACAATTAAAAAAATTGTCACTGAGAATGTTGCGATGGAAGAACCAAAAGAGTTTGAGAACTGTAATGTATACAATATGGCTAAACTCTTTTTAGAAGGTGATAACCTTATTGCTCTTCAAGAAAGATATAAAAAAGGTGGAGAAGGTCACGGTCACTTTAAAATATATCTAGGTGAGGTAATGTGGGAATACTTTAGAGAGTTTAGAGAAAAACGTGAATATTATGAGAAGAACCAAGGTGAGGTTAGAGAGATTTTAAATATGGGTGCCGATAAAGCAAGAGCAGTAGCAATGCCGATGATTGAAAGAATCAGAAGTGCAACAGGAATAAATTACTAATAACTATCTTTCTTGTCCTAAAACAATTGATTTTCTCTGAAATGTCGTTATAATAGATAGACGAAAATTTCAGGGAGACAATACATGCGTATTTTACTACTAATAACCGCACTGATTTTTAGCCTTAATGCTAAATCATTATTCAGCAATTCAGATCAAGCAGACAACTCAAAATATATTGGTGCACTTAAAGATCTAATCATTTCAACACAAAAAACTCGTGGTTTAACAAACAACTACTTAAATGGTAATACTACCTCTATGTTATTAGTATATGGAAATAGAAAAGAGATGAAAAAGGCTATAGGGACTATGGAATCTTTACCTCTTGCATCTGATCCTATTATCAATAATAGAGCTACTAATATAAGTGAATCACTTATAAAATTAAATAGAAAAGCCTTCAAGAGAGATCCAGCTGAAGTTTTTGAGCAATATACTGAACTTATTGAACAAACACTTATGCTTGCACAAACTGTTAGTAAACATGGTTCTAAAGAGTTAAACCCACTTGGTAAAAAACTCTCAACTGTAATGATGGAAGTTATACTACCACTATCTGAGTATGTTGGGCAGATGAGAGGTATGGGTTCAGGTATAGTTGCAAAAGGTAAAATAACAAAAAATCAAAAAGCTCATATGCTTGCTATTATTTATGAGATAGAAACTCTTACATCTGAGCTTATTATGGATATAAAAATAATTGCTTCTAGCAATAAAGAAAACTTTTCTTCAAACCTAGATGCTAAACTAAGTTCAATTGAAGAGTCTAGTAAAAACTATATCTCTCTAACAAATGATGAAGTTATAGAGAAGAAAGAAATTGCTTTTGATACTGATGAATATTTTAACAAGGGAACTGACTTGATTTCACTTCTTATAGACGTTTATAATATCAACAATAAAGTTATACTAGATGATTCTAAGGGATGGATATAACTAGAACCTAAGATAGGTTCTAGCAAAAGCTTTATTTATCTATGTTTGTCTAGCCAGACCATTAAACCCTTTTGAGCATGTAGTCTATTTTCTGCTTCATTGAAAACAATTTCTGAGTGTTTCTCAAAAACTGTTTCACTTACTTCAAGACCTCTATATGCAGGTAAACAATGCAGGAATTTAGCGTCTTTAGCCCCTAATTGCATCATCTTTTCATCAACCATAAAGCCTTTGAAAATCTTGATTCTTTCTTCTTTTTCTTCTTCTTGACCCATTGAAGTCCATGTATCTGTAGTGATTACAGTAGCACCTTTTGCAGCTTCATTTGGGTCATTCATAGTCTTGATTACTGCTCCACTCTCTTTAGCTAGTAAAAGTGACTCTTTTAAAATCTTTTCGTCAACTTCATAACCTTTTGGAGTAGCTATTCTAAGTTCAAACCCAAGCTTAGCAGCGAGCATCATCCATGAATGAGTCATATTATTTCCATCACCGATATATGCACATACGATGTTCTCATTTGCGCTGTGTTCTACTAAAGTCATATAGTCAGCTAATAGTTGTACTGGGTGGTACGAATCTGTTAAGCCGTTTATTACAGGTACTTTTGAAAAKGAWGCAAACTCTTCTATCATAGAGTGCTTGAATGTTCTTATCATAACCATGTCGCACATACTAGATATTACTCTAGCTGTATCTTTTACAGGTTCACCACGACCTAAGTGTATGTCACGGTTAGATAAAAATAGCGCATGACCGCCAAGTTGAAACATTCCTGTCTCAAAACTTACTCTTGTTCTAGTAGAACTCTTCTCAAAAATCATACCAAGAGTCTGGTTTTCCAGCTCTTTTTNGTATATTTTAGATTTTAGATTTTTTTTGATTTCAAGACCTACTTCTATGATCTCTAATATCTCTTCTTTTGTAAAATCTTTAAGTGTTAAAAAATGTCTCAAAATTTTCCCCAGTTTTTATATAAGCCGTTATTTTATAATAATTGTAGCATCTTTGCAACTTCTTTTGCATGATACGAGATAATAATATCCGCACCTGCTCTTTTGAAACTAATCATAGTCTCCATTACAACTCTATTATAATCAATCAAATCATGCTTTGCTGCAAGTTTAAGCATCGCATATTCGCCGCTTACATTGTAAACTGCCATTGGAAGTGATGTGTTATCTTTTATTTCACGAACTATGTCTAAGTAAGCAAGAGCAGGTTTTACCATTAAGATATCAGCACCCTGCATCTCATCAGAAATAGACTCATTTATAGCTTCTCTTCTATTTGCCGGATCCATTTGATATGAAGCACGATCACCAAAACTTGGTGTTGACTCTGCAACATCTCTAAATGGTCCATAATACCCAGATGCAAACTTTGTCGAATAAGCCATAATAGGTAGGTTTTCATATCCACCTGCATCTAGTGCTTCTCTTAGAGTCTCTATTATTCCATCCATCATACCTGAGGGAGCAATCATATCAGCACCGGCTTTAGCATGGATAATAGCTTGCTCTGCAGATATCTCTAATGTCGCGTCGTTGTTTACAGTCTCATTTGCTTCATCGATGATTCCACAGTGTCCATGGTCAGTATACTCACAAAAACACAAGTCAGTTACAACGAACATCTCCGGATGCTCTTTTTTTATAGCACGTATTGCAGATGCAATGATTCCATGTTCACAAAGAGAATCTGAACCAATAGAGTCTTTAACATCTGGAATACCAAAAAGGATGATAGAGTAGAGTCCAAGTTTTTTTAGAGTTTCACACTCTTTTAAAATCTCATCTAAACTCATTTGAAAAACACCCGGCATAGATGCTACTTCTGTTTTTATACCTTCACCTGAGCGAACAAAAAGTGGGTAGATAAAATCATCTGTAGTAACACTTGTCTCTCTTACCAATGAGCGAAGTTGCTTGTTTAAACGAGTTCTACGAAATCTTTGAAACATAATAAACCTTTTTTAGCTATAATTTTGAAAAATTTATTTTATCGTTTTAAAGTTTAAATTAGGGTACATTAATTGAATATAGAGATTTCAGAGGTTGCAAACTTACCTTCAAGGTTTGGAGACTTCAAAGTAAAAGCCTTTAAAGAGGGTCAAAAAGAACATCTTGTAATATACTCAGAGCACTTGGAAGAAGTACCGACAGTACGTGTTCATTCTGAGTGTTTAACAGGTGATGCTATTGGCAGTTTAAAGTGTGACTGTAGAGATCAACTTGAATATGCACTAACTCTAGCTAGTAAAAATAACGGCATGGTTATCTACTTAAGACAAGAAGGTCGTAATATCGGTCTTTTAAATAAAATAAATGCTTACGCTCTTCAAGACAAAGGCTTAAATACCATAGAGGCAAATCATCAGTTAGGCTTTAGAGCAGATGAGAGAACTTATGAAGTTGTAACTAAAATACTTCACCACTTTGGTATTAAAAAAATAAAACTTTTAACAAATAACCCTGATAAAATAAACTCTATAAGCGATATAGAAATAGTAGAGAGAGTCCCTATTATAATGGACTCAAATAAATATAATGAAGATTATTTAAATATTAAAAAGAATAAGATGGGACACCTTATTTAGAAATGTCACAATCCATCTTGTTCAAAATCTCCAAAGTCTTAGTCACATCATATATAGCACTATGATACTGTTCATCATCAAACTCAATATTATAATATTTACAGGTCTCAATAAGTTTTGGATTTTTTAAATTACCTCTAATATTAGTAGCTTTAACAACTTTTTTATTTTCTTTCATTGTGCAAAAGTGATTTTCAAAGATTATTATATTTCCAATATGTCGTAACTCAAATGAGATGTTATGAGCGACTAATGTTTTAGCATTTTTACAAAACTCTTTAAAGTCTGAATCATCTTCAAAATACTCTTCATAATCGGCGTCTCCTCTTAATCTTTCAAGTCTATCGGGAGAGAGTTTATGTACTGCAAGTGCATACGGATTTACTTCATATTCTGACATATAGTAACGATGAAAAGTGTCAATAACTTTGTATTTGCCATCAACGGACTCAACACGAAAAGCAGCAACTTCAATTACATCATGAATATTTGCAGAGTTTGTTTCAAAATCTAAAATTATCACTTATTATCCTTTAGTACAAACCAGTTTTTATTATTGGTAGTTGGTTTTTCTTTTTTGTTGTCTATGAGTTCTTTAATTAGAATAGCATTTTTTATCATTTTATTAATGGGTTGCATTTGAGATAGGTTATGGTCTGATTTAGTATTTGATTTCGAAGGTTGGGTTTTATTTAGTGGTTCTATTTTAATCCAGTTTTTGTCAGCATCTAAATTTATTGTTATAAAAATAAAAAGTATTGTAAGTGATGTCATTTTCATGGTGACATCATATCCATATTATATTTAATAAAATTTAGACTCTGGCAGTGCACCTATTCTTCTTTCAGAAGAGCCTAAAGCTTTTAAAAGTTCTTTTGTCGTCTCTTCAAGTTCAGAGTAATAAAGCTTTGCTTTATCCAACTCCATCTCACTAACCTTAGATGAGCCTAGTATCTTAGAGAAAAAACCTTTTTTCTCTTCTTTAAAAAATATCTCAAATAGCTTAAAATACTCAGTGTGCCACTTAGCATGAAGCACTTCCATATTGTCGTAGAATAGAGATCCTAATATATCACGTAAGCGATTTTCATCATTGTATAACCACTTGCCAAAGGTACATTTTGTTTTTGCAACTGCGGTAGGGTTTTCTACTTTATCGCCATTTATTGCTGCTTTTATTTTGCTCATTTGAGCCTCATGAGCTCTTCTTGCATTTTGAATTGATTCTAGTGTTTTTGTTTTGTCCATTTTATTAATGCTCTGATTAAATTTGTCACATTATTACATAAAATTAATAAAAAAAGTATATAATTGTTTTAATTATTTTTTAAGGACATGCAAGTGACACATCCTGAACCCAAAAACAACGAAANNTRAAAYTCMKTWCRAARAKGYWKANAGTYKCNNTNMAAACMGNNGCRAGNWKGANGKYATSGMRTNNWCKGRMATKACYRMWKWGTCGAGATTTCTGGTTATTCAGAATCTGAACTCATGGGTAAACCGCACTCAATTGTGAGACATCCGGATATGCCAAAAATCGCTTTTAAACTTATGTGGGACAGAATTAAGCAGGGTAAAAATTTTATGGCTATTGTTAAAAACTTAGCCAAAGATGGAAGTTACTACTGGGTTGTTACAGATTTTGAACCAAAAGTAGACCCAATAACAAATGAGATAATCTCACACACCGCTTTTAGAAAAGCTGCTCCTCAAAAAGCTATCGACACTATGATCCCTATCTATGCAAAACTTTTAGAAATAGAACAAGAAGGCGGTATGGAGGCCAGCGAAAAGTATCTTCGTGGATTTTTAGAATCAAACAACACAACATATGATGATTTTGTAAATAATCTAGTTGGAAATAGTGGTCTGTTTAAACTATTTTTTACAGCTATGAAAAAGATGTTCTCATAAAGATAACAAATTTAGATAAAATATCTTTTTAAAAGGATATTTTGTTGAACTTAAAAGCTACACTCGATAACGATGATATAAAACTACCAGACAACTTTTTTTATAATGTACAAAAATATAAAGAGCACCTCTTTAAATGGAATAAAATCCATAATTTAACCGGTGCAAAAGATGAAAAGTCTATTGATGAGTTTATATATGATGCGGTTTTCCCTGTAAGCTTTCTACCTAAGGCTGATACTCTCTTAGATATAGGAACAGGTGCCGGTTTTCCAGGTATGATACTTGCATTTGCTCTTCCTGATACAAAAGTAACTCTTGTAGAACCACTTACAAAACGGGCGAGTTTTTTACAGTTTATAAAAGCTGATTTAGGTCTTGATAATGTTAGAGTTGTAAAAAAACGTGTAGAAGATATGGAAAGTGAGATATTTGACATAGTTACTTCAAGAGCTGTTACAGATACTAAAATGCTACTAACTTTAAGTAAAAACTTTCGTGATGAAAACTCAAAACTACTTTTTTATAAAGGTGAAAGAGTTTATGATGAAGTTGATGAGAGCATGAAACACAAAATAATCAAAACTAAAAATAGACACTACCTACTAATCGGAGAAGATTAATGTCACCACAATGGATTATAGTTATTTTACTTATTGCAGTTGTATACTTTATTTTTATAAAGAAAAGACCTGCAATCAGACAAAATAAAAAAGACTCAACAAAGAAAAAAGACAAAGAGGAAGTTGAAAGTAACGACATGGTAGAGTGTGAAGAGTGTGGCATCTACTGTGAGATAGATGATACAATCCTTAGCAATAATAAATACTACTGCTCGCAAGAGTGTTTAAAGAAGTCATAATGTATATATATGGACACAGATTTATAGAGAGTGATAGTTTCTACCATGTTCCAAATATAGATGCTATACAAAATACACCATCAAACTCTACTATTTATCTTGACTTTAGTGAAGACAACTTAGAGATAATCAACCATGCAACTTTAAATAGTGTCGTTCTAGCTCTTGGAGCTGTAAATATTACTGAAATCATCTATGCTTCATCACTTGGTGCTTCATTTATAGTTGTACCAAAAGAGTTGGCAAAAACAGCTCAAAACATTGCAAATAACTATCTCTTTGATGCAAAGATTCTTATTCATATCACTGATGAGGACGAAATAGAAGAGTTGGCAATACTTGGTGTTGATGGAGTTATTTTCTCAAATGCCATTATAAAGATTAACTCTTAAAGCGAAAGATTGATGATACGCTTTGCTCTTATTATCTCTCTTTTACTTCTATTTAGTGGATGTTCTACTAAACATTATAGACAACATGCATATTCTCAAAAACAAACTGAAACTTCAAAACTTAAACCAAAAGTATCCCCATCATACAAACCAAAAAAACAAAACTGGATAACTACGGCTCTATATCATGAGTACAAAAAATGGTATAGGACACCTTATAAGCTTGGCGGCATAAATACAAATGGTCTCGACTGTTCATCACTAATACAAATAGTATATAGAGATGCTTTTAGTATAAGTCTTCCTAGAACGACTAAAGACCAAGTAAAAAAGGGTTACCTCATCAGTAAAAACTCCACTAAAGAGGGTGACTTAGTCTTTTTCAAAACAGGTTTCAATACTAGACATGCCGGTATAATTATTGAAAAAGATAAATTTATGCATACTTCACAAAAAAATGGAGTCAGCATCTCTAGTTTGAGTAATCCATATTGGAAGAGTAGATATTGGCAGAGTAGAAGGATTTTACCTTAATTATATTATATTAACTTATATTTATAAATAATATGATACCTTTTTCAATAAACTTAGTTAGTGGAGAAAAGTTATGCGTTTAGTTCTAATAGTACTCTCTATATTTATTTTAAATGGTTGTGAGAGTAAGACAAAAGTTTTTAAAGATGTGCCAAATACAACCGTTGAAAATGAAAGAGCGAAAGTTCTATTTCAAAAGTGTCAAAGATGCCATGGTATGAAAGCTGAAAAACCTGCCTTAACAAAGTCTGATATCATCGCTCACTACTCTAAAAGTGATTTAATAGAAGCACTTACACTCTACCAAAAAGGTAAAAGAGATAGACRCAGATTTGGCTTTTTGATGAAAGGTATTATCGTTGATCTTACAAGTGACGATATAAGAGTCCTCTCTGACTATGTATCAAACATAGAAAAGAAGAACTAAACAATTTCTCTTTTCAGAGATGATTTTAGGGATGTTAAAACTTCATAACTTATAGTTTCTGCAGACTCTGCTGCATCTGTAGCATTGTTAAAAATCAAAAGATTCTCTTCCTCACTAAGAAATGAACTGTTATCCATAGAGATTCTACCTATCTGTTTTACACCATTTAAAGTAACGAAATTGTTAGAAGAACTTCTCAAAAATCCATCTCCATAACCAAAGTTGTAGTTAGATACTAGTAAGCTCTCTTTAGCGGTAAAGGTACCACCATATCCAACACTCTCACCCTTTTTTACTACTCTTGATGAAAGTTTCTGGGCATATAGAGAAAGAACAGGTAAAAGCTTCGCGAAGCCCTCTAAACAACCATAAGAAGCGATGCCGACTCTTGCCATATCTTCATCAAAAGAGTCTGTTCTAAAGAGAGATGCAGAGTTTGCTGAGTGAAATCTAAGTGGAGCAAATCCAAACTCTTGTGCTAAGTATTGTGCTTCTTTTTTTATTTTTTTAAAATTGTCGTTTTGCCAAAACCATTCACTTGTCAACTCATCCGCAGATTTGTGGTGAGTAAAGAGTGCTTCTAAAATAAGTCCAGAGTCTTTTATTTGTATAAATGCATCATGAAGATCACTCATAGAGATGCCATTACGATGCATCCCAGTATCAACTTTTAGCTCTACTAAGGTATCTTTTGGAAATTTATTTATACTCTTTATGTCATTAATGGTATATCTCATTTTAGAGCTTGGTTTCTCAGGTATATCACCAAGTACTAAAATATACTCAAAAAGTTCTTCTATACTACGAGCTTCTTCATCAGTTCGTACTACTGCTTTTGTAATACCATACTCTTGTGCTAGAGATGCCATCTCTAAAAGTCCATGTCCGTAAGCATTGTCTTTTAAGACTATTGCTATTTTATCTTTACTTTTGGTGTGAGATGCAATAATATCAAGATTATTAAAAAAATTATTTTTATTTAAAGTTATGTAAGCCATAAAGGAATTATAACTATGAAAAGGTTAATAGCCGAGTTTGAAGAACAAAGTTTTACACAGATAATATTTCCTCATGCCAAGAGCGATTGGGTTGACTACTTGGAAGAAGCACAAGTCTGCTTTATAAATATCATCAATGAAATCATTAAATATCAAAAATGTTTTGTTGTCTGCGATAGTATAAAAAAGGTAAAACAACATTTTCAAGAAAATACAAATCTATTATTTGTAGAATATGAAACAGATGATACTTGGGCTAGAGACTCTTCTGCTATAAGTATCTCAGATGAAAATGAGGTGAAACTGCTAGACTTTACTTTTAATGCTTGGGGTAAGAAATTTGAATCTTCAAAAGATAACCTTATGAGCCATAGCATCTCTAAGCACTACGATGCACAACTAAAACAGGTAGACTTTGTTCTAGAAGGCGGTGCAGTTGAGAGTAATGGAAACGGCATCATTCTAACTACATCGGCATGTATGCTAAATAAAAATCGAAACCCTAAATTTGATTCAATACAAATCACACAAAAACTAAATGAGTACTTTGGATTAACTAAGGTTTTATATTTGGAACATGGTTATTTGGCAGGTGATGACACAGATTCTCATATAGATACTTTAGCTAGATTTATAGATGAAAAAACTATTATGTATGTAAGATGTGAAAATAAAGACGATGAACACTTTAAAGAATTAAAACTTATGGAGGAAGAACTTCAAGACTTGGCATCTACTCATAACTTTAGGCTTATCGCCCTTCCTATGACAGATGCTATATATTTTGAAGAAGAGAGACTACCTGCAACTTATGCAAACTTTCTTTTTGTAAATGGAGCTGTTATAGTTCCTACTTATGGTGTTACGSAAGACGGGGAAGCTCTAAATATTTTTAGAGCCACATTTGCAGATAGAGATATTATTGGTGTTGATTGTTCTACTCTTATTAAGCAGCATGGATCACTTCACTGTGTTACTATGAACTTCTCTTGTGGAGTTACCCTCAGATAACTCTTCTTGGTCTAGCATAGCCGTTCCACTCATTATTAAATAGGTTGCYAANCCAAAACCTAATGCTATTAAAATTACTCTTTTTATTTTTTCAATTTTACTCATATTGAAAGTTTATCAGATTTTTATAAAAAGTTTAACACAAAATTAACACAAACCTAACACTCTTTTTATATGATAATGTAATTTTTATATTTAAGGTAAGTTATATGAATAAAATTATTCCTCTATCACTGATAGCTATTGCTTCTCTTTACGCAAGTGAAGTAGAACTAGCACCAATCAGTGTAGAATCAACTCTAATCACAGAAGTTAGCCAAAACGCTCAAGTATCAGCAGATTTAGCTGGGGCACTTAGTACAAGTGTACCAAGTATCGATATGAACCGTCGTAGTGGTATCGCAAATGATATCTATATCCGTGGACAAAAAAGAGATAATATCTCTGTAGATATTGATGGAACAAAAGTTCAAGGTGCCTGTGTAAACAGAATGGATCCTCCAATCTCTCACATTATCACAAATCAAATCGATAAAATAGAAGTAATCGAAGGTCCATACGATGTTGAAAATATGGGAACACTTAGTGGTGGTGTAAAAATCACAACTAAAAAACCTAAAAAAGGTTTTCATGGTCAAGTAGATTTTGGTTATGGTAGTTTCAATTATACTAAAATAGGGGTAACTGTTAGTGGTGGTAATGATACTGTCCGTGTTTTAGTAAGTGGTTCAAGTGAATCAAGTGATCAATACAAAGATGGTAATGGTGATACATTATCTCAACAGATTGACAATTACGTAGCTGCTAATCCGAACTTAATTACAGATGGTCCTCCAGTTGGAAAATTTGACCCTAGACTTCAACCAGCATATAAAGACATGAAAGCTTATAAAAAAGATTCTATTATGTCTAAAATGTTTATCAATCTAACTGATGATCAAGAACTTCAATTAAGCTATACAAAAAATAATTCTCAAGATGTACTTTATCCAAGTTCAAAAATGGATGCAGATTACGATATTTCAAATATCTACAGTGTAGCTTATAATATTAAGAATATTAGTGATATCTATAAAAATATCAATCTGCAATACTACTACTCTGATGTTGATCATCCAATGAGTACAGCAAATAGAATGTCATCTCTTTCAGCTGCCGGAATTATGACAAATCATCTAAAGACTACTATGCAAGGGTTAAAATTAAAAAACAACTTTGACATAAATTCATATAAACTTCTAGTTGGCCTTGATGGAAGTGAAAGAACTTGGGATGGTAGTTACTACAAAAATGGTGCTGCTTTTATGGGTGGAAGAAAAAGTTTAGATGATGCACTAACTAAAAATGTAGCTGTGTTTGCTAAACTTGATAAACAATATGGTTCTTTTGGATTCAGTCTTGGAGCGAGATATGATTCAAGTAAAATCACACATGCTACACTGCAATCAAATGATTACACATCTTTTGGTGCAAACTTAATGTCTACATATAACTTAAACAAAGAAAATAAACTATTTTTAGGTTTTGGTCAAGCTTCTCGTGTTCCAGATGCAAGAGAACTTTACTTTAACAGTTCAGCAAATAATACAGTRGGTACACCAGATTTAGATCAAACAACAAATAGAGAAATTGATTTAGGATATGAAACTGATAACGATGCATTTAAACTAAAAATCAAAGGTTTTTACTCTATGCTTAGTGATTATATCTACTACCACAAAGGTCAAGCTACAAATGCTTTTAAAAACATAGATGCAACTGTATATGGTGCTGAAGTAACTGCTTCTGTTTATGCTACAGATGATATTACTGTTGATATGGGTGCTTCATATAAAAAAGGTGAAAAAGACAAAGCTTTAAGTGGACAAACTGATACAGATATGGCAGATATGGCACCACTTAGAGGAAATGTAGCTGTTAACTATGAATACATGAACGGTTCTATGGCTACTGCTGAAGTTCAAGCTTCTGATAAATGGAGTAATTATGATGCGGATAATGGTGAGCAAGAACTAGGAGCGTGGACTGTACTTAACTTAAAAGTAAAACATGCTGTTAACAAAAACTTTGACTTTACTCTAGGTGTAAACAACTTACTAGATGCAACATATGCTGTAAATAATACTTATGCTGACCTAATCCTATTAACTGGTGGGTCTACTGACATAATGCTTATGAACGAACCTGGAAGATACGTTTATACAAACTTAACTTTCAAATTCTAATTCTCAAATATAACAAGTCTCTACACTTTGTAGATTCTTGTTAATTATTCTCTCTCATAAAGTAAATATCAAAGACAATTTAAATAAAATACCTTAATGAAAGCAATAACAAATATATATAATAGTCTCATACATACAAACACTTTAGCTGCAATTTTTATACTTACATTTTTTAGTATCATCGCCTCATTTATTCTTGTAATGTTTATCATGGCATTTATTGACATAACAGTCGGTTCTGAATCTATCAGCTACTATAATATTGGTGTAATTCTGTCGTTAATAGTACCCACTGTTGCAACACCTGTACTCTCATATAAACTTATTGTTCTTACAAATAAACTAAAAAAAGCCGATAAAAAACCATCTTATCATGTTCAATATGACGAGCTAACAAAGATATATAGTCAACGACATACGATGGAGTTAGCAAACTATGAATTTGCTATTTCAAAAAGAACAAAGTCACCGATATCCGCCCTTTTTATAGAATATGATAATCTTAAAGGACTTAATAAAAAATATGGGAAAAAGATAGGTGATATAGTTCTAATAGAGTTAAGCAGAGCTATTAACAATAACATCAGAAGTACAGACATATTTGGAAGGTACAAAGGAGCCAAGTTTCTTTTAATATTTCCTATGCTTGATTTAAATACTGCACAGAAGTTAGCCAAAAAGATAAAAACAGAAGTAGGACAAGTTATTCATGTAAATGACGACTCTATTGAGATGTCAGTAAATATTGGTTGTGCACAAATCCAAAACTTTGCTGAAAGCACTNWGMARANAYTYRWARATATGGCAGATGTAGATCTTTTAAAAGAAAAGCATAACAGTGCAAACCAAGCCCAAAKRWAWWMWAAATTCCTAAAGCACCTTTTTATCCCAAAGTGGCTAAAATCTCTTTATGATAAATAGAGTAAAAACTAAACAGATTTTTGTAGGTGATGTAGCAGTTGGTGGTGATGCCCCAATATCTACACAGTCTATGACGTATTCTAAAACTTCCGATGTTGAGGCAACTGTTGAGCAGATAAAAAGACTTCACTTTGCAGGTTGCGATATCGTCCGTTGTGCTGTTCCTGATATGGCAGATGCATTAGCACTTAAATCTATTAAAGAGCAGATTGAACTTCCTCTAGTTGCAGATATTCACTTCAACCATAAACTAGCACTAATTGCAGCTGAAGTTGTAGATTGTATTCGCATCAATCCTGGAAATATCGGTTCTAAAGAGAAAGTAGCAGAAGTTGTAAAAGCTTGTCAGGCTCGTAATATCCCTATTCGTATCGGTGTAAATGCAGGTTCATTAGAGAAAGAGTTTTTAAACAAGTATGGTCAAACAGCAGAGGGAATGGTAGCATCTGCTGAATACAATATAAAATATCTCGAAGATTTAGGTTTTAGCGATATAAAAATATCTCTAAAAGCTAGTGATGTTCAAAGAACTGTAGATGCATACAGAATGTTACGTCCTAAAAACAACTATCCGTTTCATCTTGGAGTCACAGAAGCAGGAACTCTTTTTCACGCAACAGTAAAGAGTTCTATAGGTCTTGGTACACTTCTACTTGATGGCATAGGTGACACTATGCGTGTTTCCATTACAGGTGAATTAGAAGAAGAAATAAACGTAGCTCGTGCAATACTTAAAGACAGCGGAGCGATGCCAGATGGTTTAAATATCATCTCTTGTCCGACATGTGGACGCATCGAGGCAGATCTTGTTTCTGCTGTTGCTGAGATAGAAAAAAGAACTGCACACATAAAAGCACCACTAAACGTTTCAGTTATGGGTTGTGTAGTAAACGCCATAGGTGAAGCAGCCCACGCTGATGTTGCTATAGCTTACGGAAAAGGTAAAGGTCTAGTAATGGTCAAAGGCGAAGTTGTCGCTAACCTAAACGAAGATGAGCTTGTAGATAGATTTGTAAGCGAAGTAGAAAAGATGGCAAAAGAATCCGAATAAATACTACTAACAAATATAATTGGGGTAAAAATGGAAAATGATATTGACAATAAAGCTGAAGAAGACTTAATCTGCGGTTTAATCATGCCTATTTCAGCAATTGATGGATGTTCAACAGAGCATTGGGTAGAAGTAAGGGATATCATTTCAGAAGCTTTAGAAAATACATCCTTTAACCCAAAACTTGTAAGTCATAGTGAGAATA
>NVRL01000033.1 GCA_002732645.1 Sulfurimonas sp.
ATGTCTTTACCTATGATGACTCAGGTAACTTCAAGCGGAATAGAAAGCAACCTTGTCCAAGAAGCTATCTTTGCAGCTGCAACAGAAGTTAATGAAGCTACATCTCATATGTGGGATGAATATTCTATGAATGATGTAAATTTAACTGAGTTCTCACGCGTCACAGATATAAACAATGAATGTAATGCTACAACTTTTAAACGTCCTGGACATATAAATAGAAGATGTATAAATAATTTAGCACTCACATCATATTCCGCTGGCACTGGTACTATATTTAATTTTTCTGTTAACTTTGCTGAACACAATGCTTCTTCTATATTCATAGCACCTACTGGAAGTTCTACTCTTTCAGCTGAAGGTTATAAACAGAACTATAATAGTACAGCTGTTGTTTCCAATTCTGCTTCATTTGGGCAAGTAACTGATAATCCAAACAACAATATGAAAGAGATACAAGTAACTATTACTAATGCAACAACGAACGACGTAGTTACTGTTTTAACAGCATATACTGCAAATATTGGCGAACCGGATCTTGGCAGTGGAAATATTTACCATAAAGGAACTTACTAATGTTCTTAAACAGAAATATTTTGAAGATTAACCGTAAAGCATTTACAATGCTAGAGCTTATATTTGTTATTGTCATTATGGGCATCATGGGGAAATTTGGTGTTGAATTTTTAGCTCAAGCATATAATAGTTTTATTTTTTCAAATATCAACAACACACTTCAATCACAAAGCGGTACAGCTGTTGAATTTATATCCACAAGATTACAGCATCGTATAAAAGACTCTGCAATAGTAAGAAATACAAATATAAATCAAGCAAGCACAGCAGATGATATATGGAATCTATTAACACAGAGTGAAGATGAAAATGCTACTGTTTTAGAGTGGGTAAGTGCTGATATTGATAGCTTTAGAGGTATCTCAGATTCAGTTACTGGTGTTCCTTATCTTCCTAACTGGACTGGGATAATAGATGTAGATGCAGGAAATGCTAACTTTATAACCTCTCCAGGAACTGATACTATAGAAGTAAATTCACTTATAAGTATTTTATCTGATGGTAATAGCACTATTAATGATGCTGCTATATATTTTATAGGTTCTTCATCACAAGCAAATGGTTGGGGGTATGATGGAGCTTTAATTACAGACCAAAATGCTTCTATACATCCGATTAACCTTGTAGCAGGTCTACCCACTCGATTTGGATCTAGTACTACAGTTCCTGTAAATTTCAGTGGCGTAGAAGTTTATGAATACTATAAATTAGCATGGACAGCAAATGCCGTAGCACATAATTTTGCTACTGGAGAGTTGAGATTTTATTATGATTATCAGCCGTGGAAGGGTGAAAATTATCTTGACGATGGAAAATCTTTTGTAATCATGGAAAATGTCAGCTCTTTTCGTTTTAGATCTGTATCATCTCTAATAAAAGTACAAATATGTGTTAAAAGCAATCAAACTAATGAGGAGTATTCAATATGCAAAGAAAAAACTATTTTTTAAAAACTTCTCGTTTTAACAAAAACAAAAGAAATGGTATTGCTATGATAATGGCAATTACAGTACTCGTCATAATTGCTACAATAATGGCTCTTTCCCTATCATTAACAACACAGACATCAAAAAGGACAACTGACTTATATCTTTATGAACAATCTGTTCTTCTCTCACATAGTGCTGCAGAATATGCTCTTCTTAAAATGTCCCAGTCTGGACCATGTAATATTAATAATCTAAACTTTAATCATGGTGCTGGCAATCTATATAACATCAATATTGAAATGAGATATATTTCACTCATAACTTCGCAATGTCAAATGAATGCAAATGGTATAGGACGGGACTATGCTAATGTCATAACCAATGAAACAAGTGGTACGGTACTAATGGATATTACTGTTACAGTAAATGCTAATGCCACAACCGAACCAATCCGCTACTTCAGAAGAAGCATCCAGAAATTATAGTTACATAAACCTTTTAATGTTATAATCCACCAACTAATTAACTTTAGTGGCCTTAGCGGCCCAAGCGAAATAAAAGGGATTTTATTCCTTTTGTGAACTAATAATAAAAAAGGTCAAATTATGAATATTTCTCTTACGGGAAGACAGCTAGAACTAACTGAGCCTATCAAAGCTCATATGAATACATCTATTGAGACACTGACTAAATACAATATGGATATTATTTCTGTAAACGTTGTAGCATCTACTCAAACAAAAAAAGGTAAAGAGCACTCAGTTGTTGAGTTCGTTATTAACCTTGCTCATAAAAACTCTGTAATCATCAAACAAAATGATGGTGACTTATATGCTGCTATTGACTTAGCAATAGCTCGTGCTCAAAAAGCTTTACGTCGTATGCATGACAAAGAAGTTGGACATCGTGTAACTGGTCTAAATGAGATTAAAGCAGAAAATGTAAATCTTAAAGAAGAAGCTGAAGCTAACGAAGATGAAATCGTTCCAGTTGAACTTGATCTTTATAAGCCACGTGAAGTTGAAGATGTTTTAAACGACCTAAAAGAGAGTGGAAAAATGTTTGAGATTTTCTTAGACAACGAAGACAAAACTCGTGTTCTATACAAAAGAAACGACGGTAAATTCGGTTTATACTAGCCCTAGAGCCAAAGCTAGTTCCAACTCTTTAGGTTGGAACTAAACTACTTTTTACACTTTTAACTATCTCCACATCTTCAGCCAAATCTACCCATTTAAATTGACTTCCACTTTGTGAAAGACCTTTAAGCAAATCACCACTTTTTCTAAACTTTAAATCTAAATTTGCTATATCAAAACCGCTAGTAGTATCTACAAATCTATCAAGTCTCTCTGTTGTATCTTGATTCGTATATAAGTAGCAGTAACCCTTCAGTCCTGTTCTACTAACTCTACCTCTAAGTTGATGCAGAGTTGAGAGTCCAAGTCTCTCAGCTCCTACTATAACAACTGTAGTAAGTCTTGGTAGAGATATCCCTACTTCCACAACCGTAGTGGCTATAAGTAAATTTCCCTTTTCTCTAAATTCTACTAAGACTTCCTCTTTTTGCTTATCTTTTCCGTGTGTTACATAGACATTATCAAATTTATTTTCCCAATATCCCCTTGCCTCTTCAATACTCTGATAGTCCAAAACTTCACTCTGCTCAACCAAAGGATAGACTAAAAGAACTTGGTTATTTTTACTTATCTCAGACTCTATTTTCTCTAGTAAGTCTTTAAAGTCACTTTTGTGAATAACTCTACTCTCTATATCTTTAGTAAATGGTGTAGAAGTGATAAGACTAACATCTATATGTGCTGTCTCTATCATTGCCTGTGTTCTTGGTATCGGGGTAGCACTAAATTGTAAAAAATGCGGTTTCTTAGTCCCACTGCTAACTAATTTCTCTAGCATATTTCTCTGAGCAGTTCCAAAACGGTGCTGTTCATCTACCATTACAAGTCCTGCATCTGGCAAGTCTCTATATAAAAGTGCATGAGTACCGATAATAAAATCAAACTCTTCTAAGCTACTCTTCTTAGATTTATTTGTTACTAAAACTATCTTAGCATCTGGTAAAAACTTTTGCGCCTCTTCAAAAAGTTGATTTGCGAGTATGGTAGTTGGAGCCATCAAAATAGAACGATGGGGCAACATCATAGATGCAGATGCTAAGATAACCATAGTCTTACCACTTCCAACATCACCGACTATCATACGTTTAGATGCTACATCTTTGTTAAAGTCATTTTTTATATCTTCTATTGCATCTGTCTGTTCATTTGTGAGTTTAAAAGGTAGTGACGAAGCCCAAGTTTTATACGAAGCATCTACTCTTACTATAGGTTCAAAATATCTTCTCTTAGCAGAGAGTTGTTTCATGTAAGTAAATAGTTCTAAATACTTAAGAGCATCTATAGTTTTAGCATCTAGCTCTTTTAAGTTTATTAAATCCTCTTTTGGAAAATGAAGCTTTAAAACTTCTTGTGCTACCTCCTCTTTTAAGCCCTCTGAGACTAACTTTTCCAGTGTCAGGTTATTTTGTATTAGGCGTAGCATAACATCGCCTCTAAGTGCTGATTTGTACTTTGGAGTTATAGCCCCAACAGTTGTAGTTTTTCTAGGCATAGTCATACTACAGTTTCCAGTTTTGCAGTCTATGACTCCATAAAAATAGTCTCTATCTCCTACTTTAAACTGATGCATCATATATGGCTTTGGACGGAATAAGACACCGCTTATTGTATGACCTAGATTGTGTGCATAAAAAGTTATTTGGATTGTATTTGGAGCACGAAAGACAGATTCAACTGTTGCATCTATTAGTTGTGGTTTACCCATTTGGATTGTAGAGTGAAGAGTTAGATCTTCGTAGGAGTGGGGAATGTTTAGAGCGAGTTCACACCAAGAGTTAACTCCTAGCTTTTTAAACTTCGTCTCTATATCTTTTGTGAGGTTCATTTCATTTCCTTGAGTTACTAATACTACCTCTTTTAATAAACCTTACACAAAAGTATTGCAAATTGCAATAAATACTAAACTTTATTTAGTAACTATAGCAAAACTCATCTCTAAAATCTCTTTATGACTTTTGATAAACTCATTTAAATCTTTTAGTTTTAACTCTTTGATAAGTTCTAACTCTTTTACAGAGTGACCTAAATCTTGACCTTTATAAAACYCCATAAAAGTTCTATTTAGTCTTTGACCCATAGTCTCAACTCTTAAAGGCTCACTTCCAAGTAAGAATTTTTTAGTCTGCTCTAACTCCTCTTTTGTTACACCTTTTTTTACAAACTCCGCAACAACTTCTTTAACAGTCTTTTGAGCCTCTTCTAAAGAGTCTAGTTTAGTCTGTAAGTAACCTGTCATATAGCTACTTGATTTACTTACACTAACTCTTACATAAGCAGAGTAAGCCAGACCTTTTTTAACTCTTATCTCTTCCATAAGACGTGAACCAAAACCACCAGTTCCTAAGATAAAAGTAGCAACTCTTGCTTTGTAATAATCCTCTGAATCATACTTAATATTATATGGAGAACCAAAATATACATATGCTTGTTGAGTATCTCTTTTTAAAATGCTCTCAGAAGCTTTTTTAGTTACCTCATAGTGAGCTAAAGGAGTCAACTTACCCTTTGGCATAGCCTTAATGATTTTCTCTATTTCAAGCTTTGCAGCCTTAATATCTACATCACCACCAATAACTACTATTAGTCTTGAACTAACAATATGCTCTTTTATAAATGCTTTAACATCATCAAGTTCTATTGCTTGTACACTCTTCAGTGTTCCAGATGCAGGATTTGCAAGTGGCGTTCCTTTAAAAAGAACTGCTTTTAACTCGTTAGATGCAACATAGTCAAAGTCATTTGCTTTTGAACTAAGTCCACCCATAGTTGTAGTCTTTACTTTACTTACCGCTTCATCAGAAAAGTTAGGATCTTTTAAAAGTGAGTTAAACTTTTTTAGTCCTTCTGCGAACTCTTCTTTTAGACAACCAAGTTCTATAACAAAAGTTTCTTTACCTGTAGAAGCTGAAATATGGATAGCTCTACTCTCTAAAGATTCTGCAAAAGCAGATGAACCTAATTTTTTAGTTCCCTCACTCATAATTCTTGCACTAAACTTGGCAAGTCCTGCTTTTGTAGTATCTGTAATAGTTCCGCTATTTTGAAAAACAAACTGCATAGTTACAAGAGGAAGTCTCTTGTCTTCTTCAAAAATCACAGGTACTCTCAACCCATTTGTTTCAATATATTCTATAGTTGCTGCCATTATTATTTGTCCTGTAATTAGTAAAGTTAGTAAAAGTTTTTTCATTATGCAAACTTCTCTAGCGTTTCATATGCTGTATTTCTCACAGCAGGTATCTCACCAATATCTTTGATAAGCGTTACCATCTCTTCTTTTGCCATTGAGTAAGCTGCACCTGCACTGCTTACAACATTCTCTTCCATCATAGTCGAGCCTAAGTCATTCGCTCCAAATCTAAGAGCCATTTGACCGATGTAAGCACCCTGAGTCACCCATGAGCTTTGGATATTGTCAACATTATCAAGGTAGAGTCTTGCAACTGCTAAAAGTCTTAAGTATCTATTTGATGATGGTTTATCCATATCTGGAATAAGTCTTAAAAGTTCAGTATTTTGCCCTTGAAAACTCCACATAATAAAAGCACGAAATCCGCCTGTTTCATCTTGAAGTTTTCTAACCATTTCAAAGTGGTCGATTATATCTTCATCGCTCTCTACAGTTCCGTACATCATAGTAGCCGTTGACATAATATCAAGCTTATGAGCTTTTCTATGGATATCTATCCAAACTTCAGAGTCTATTTTCTTAGGTGCGATGATATCACGAACTTTATCACTAAGTATCTCAGCTCCCGCACCAGGGATAGATGCAAGACCTTTAACTTTTAGTCTCTCTAAAACCTCTTCAACACTTATGCGAGAAACCTTAGCTATAAAGTCTATCTCAATAGAAGAGAATCCATGTATAGTAATATCGGGATACTTAGTATGTATATGCTCAACTAAATCTTCATACCACTCTATCTTTAGCTTTGGATGGACACCACCTTGAAAAAGTATTTGTGTTCCACCGATTTCTAAWARYTCATCTATYTTTGCATCTATCTCATCAAATGTAAGAACATAAGCATCTGCATCTTTTTCATGTCTATAAAATGCACAGAACTTACAATCAACCCAACAAATGTTTGTATAGTTAATATTTCTATCTACAACAAAAGTAGTAATTCCTTTTGGATGCAGCTCTTTTTTGCGAGCTGATGCCATTCGTCCGAGTTCTTTTAAATCAGCATTTTTTATTAAGTCTAATGCTTCTTCTYTTGTTAATCTTTTTTGCATTGTCCCGCTTTAGTAGTAATTTTATCCATGCCCCTGTTTATTTTCTGGATTTTTTTAGGTGCATCTATGACATGTCTATTTGCTAACCATGATCCATCTCTATAAGCCATTTTAACACGACCTTTCTTATCTTTGTAAACAAGTATTCTAAGAGGAAGGTCTAGTCCTACTCTCATATCTTGTTTCATCAAAGCAGTACCAAGTTTTGGATTTCCAAAAATTACCATYTTTGCAGGACGCATTTTCATACCGACCATCTTTGCGTTGCCTTTATGGTTGATGGTTGCAAATACACTTAGTCCTTTGTTTTTAACAATACGCTTAATATTTTTCACAGTCTTGTCAACACTACATTGACTCTCTTTAACAATGATGTTATTTGCTAAAAGTGATGTTGCCAGAGCAGCTAAAAGTATAAGTTTTTTCATTATTTCCATCCTTCATTTTTTGGATTTTTTCTCTCTTTTTTAAAGAAAAACAGATAAATTCCAAACATTATAAGCAGTAAAACAAAAAGTCCACCTATAACTTGAACCCAAGCTCCAATATTTAAGAGTTTGTTTAGTATTCCTGAGTGCATTTTTGTATCTATTTCTATCTCTGCCATCTCTGCAATATGCGTTATTGCACTAACTGCTAGATTGCCTCTTGGTATTGTCTCATGACATGAGATACAAACACCACGACGGTCAAGTTTATCTCTTTGCTCTTTACTAAGCGGCCCAGATAGTTTCCAGTGATGTCCGACCGTCATCAACTGTGTTCCGTTTCCATCAATAAACTGAGAGTAGTCATGTTTTAGGTTTGGAATTGCAGGTATCTGCTCATCAGTTCTATTTGGAAGTATCTTTCTATCAGGACTCATTAAATCAATAATAGTAGTTTTACTTGGATCAGCATTTAGCTTTCCACCACCAACTCCTAGTCCAAGAGCTTTATCAGATGCATGACAAGACTCACAACTTCTTGACTCTTTTTGAATAGTGTGGGGTTGAATAGGTGCCATATCTATAGCATTTTGTCCTTCTTCTCCTGCACCTTCAACATTTGGAATCTTGAAAATATGATTTTGTAAAAGTGCTTTTCCATCTTTACCGATTACGGTTATGGTTGTTTGGCATCCAGGTACAACAGGAGATACTCTACCCTCACCATTTTGAGCAAGTGCCGGGTCTTCCCATCTTAAATAACTTCTAGTSTCTGTAACTTTCCCCGGTACAAGATACTTCTTCAAGTCTCTCATTCCGCCAGTAGTTCCGTGGATATCTTGATCATGAGAAGCTTTTAGAAAGTCGGGATTTTGTTTTCCATCAGAGTAGTCAATTTTCACATGGCATCCATAGCATTGAGGTGCCCAAGTCGCATGACAAGTGTAACACTCCATCTCAGTTGTATGAGGTTCTATAACATCCATTGCAATAAGTGCTTTTTTTGAAAGTGCTTGGGTCTCTTTTAAAAGCTTCAGAGGTTTTAGCTCTATATCTTTTCCAGATGCCAGATGCATGATGATTTTGTTACCTTTTCTAACTGCTTTTGGAAGTGGATTTCCACGAGCAGTTAAAATGTAACCATCTTGAGGCTCAGGAACATAACCCTGTTTTAGATACTCAGCTACACTTTTAGCCGTTCCTCTTGGTTTTCCTTTTGCTTCCTCAGTTGAAAACTCATCTGAGTAACCGATAGGGAGTTCCCAAGGGTATTTTTTAGTAGTACCATGACAATCCTGACACTCTATCTCTACAGCAGCAGCATTTGCTCCACCTAAAAAGCCATCACCATGAAGATCATTTGAAGTGTGACAATCCTGACATAACATACCTTTTTGGTAGTGAATATCCTCTTTCATATGCAAATAGCGTTTAGTATGTAGTTTTGGCTGTCCGTTTCCTTCATCATCAAAGGTTGACTGATACTCAGTCTCCATAAGTCCTTGGTATGAAACACCAATGCGTTTCCCACGGTTATGACAAGTTGAACAAGTCTCAACAGGAACACCAGAGTAGCTTACATCATGAATCTTTACTTTTACTTTTCTTGAACTTTGAATCTGGTGAGTTAGAAGGTGACCCTGTTTTTTAGAAGTCTTCTTATCTCCACCCTCATAGTAACCCTCGTTTGAGTAAGGAATATGACAAGACGAGCATCCTATCCCTCTATAGTCACCCCTTTTTTGTCTACCTTTACTTCCGGTATGGCATCTCAAACACTCTTGACGAAGGTAAGTGTAAACAGCTAGAGATGGATCTTTATGAACCTCTTCAACAGTTGGTGCATCTGGGAGTTCATGCATTTCCTGGGGAAAACCTTGCGGTTCCATAGTTGCAAGCTTTTGCATATATTTTTTATATACATCAGTTCCAAGACGTTTATTTGGATCATCTGGATTTTTGGTGTCGTAAGTTCCAGCAGTGTGCTGATAACCCTCTTTAGCACCAAAACTCCACATAGCCCCTTGTATTTTGCCCTGTTCTGTCATCATAAGTGAGTTCATCTGAGCACCCACTTGATTTGGATGACACATGCCACAAGTATTTTCATTTATCCATGTACTTCCCGGTGCAGGATAGTAGTTTTTAGGACCTTTATGAGTTTTAAAATACTTTACAGTACCTTTGTGAGCGTACTCTACACTTTTGTTGTAAGGATTACCACCGTGACAAACTATACAGTCATTGCCTTTGTGACCAGCTTTCTGGGCTACCTCTAAAATTGCCTTCATCATACCAGAGTCTCTATCTCTGATATCTTCGATGCCTTTATGACAAACTATACATTCGTTAGCGCCAAAGAGCAATGAAGAAAAAAGTATGAATATAAAAGCGATTTTATTCATAGTCTACTCAGGCTTATCTTTTGAGATAGCGTCAAGAACACCATTTATAAATTTAGGAGACTGCTCTGTTCCAAATGCTTTTGTAATCTCTACAGCTTCGTTGATAACAACAGCAGAATCAAGATCACCAAAAAGAATCTCGAAAGTCGCTAGTCTAAGAGTAGCTCTCTCGATAGCTCCAAGTCTTTCAAAATCCCACTCTTTTAAGTGCTCGATAATTGACTTATCACAAGCTTCAAGATTTTCCATAACACCTTCAAAAAGACCTATTGCAAAGTCCTTTTGTTTGTTACGAATTTTTTTCTCTTCTAAAATGTCATCTGTGTGATCAGCTATACTTCCATTTCCTAAGTCATAAGCATAAAGAAGACTTACAACTGCCATACGTGCGTGATGTCTAGTAGCCATTATATATTCTCATACAGGTCTAGCATCTCGATAACAGTAGTCATCGCTTCAAAACCTTTATTTCCGGCTTTTGTTCCAGCTCTTTCTATAGCTTGTTCAATAGTATCAGTAGTTAAAAGACCGAATGAAACTGGTTTTTGGTACTTAAGACTCATAGTTGCAATTCCTTTAGTAGCTTCAGCAGAAACATAGTCAAAGTGAGGAGTTGCTCCACGTATAACTGCGCCTAAGGCACAAATAGCGTCATATTTACCACTATCTAAAAGTTTGTCAACTATCATWGGWWSTTYMWAKSSAYYWKKWWWYWWRASWKKAGKAAWRYYMRYCTCYWMKYSKMYRWRMMGTYTWAATRMWKMTKCKKYWYYCWYWAYTARYMTSWCMACYATMAAGTGNWKWYMRTMTYKYWSYWRMRAWTGCAATTTTTTTACCGTTTATTACTTTTAATTTACCCTCTACTAATTTCATACATTTTCCTTTTTTATTTAATTTCTTGAATTTTTTTGATTTTTGTTACTAGAGCATCTAGCTCATCTAGTTTTATCATGTTTGGTCCATCACTTAGTGCTACGCTTGGGTCAAAGTGTGTCTCCATAAAGAAACCATCCACTCCAACTGCAGCTGCTCCACTAGCTAGATATGGAACCATAGAAGAGTCTCCGCCAGTTTTACCATCTTGTGCCGTTGGCATCTGAACAGAGTGAGTCGCGTCAAAGATAACAGGTGCAAAATTTCTCATAGTTACTAAGTTTCTCATATCTACTACCATATTGCCATAGCCAAAAGAGTTTCCTCTCTCACAAAGATATACTCCGTGTTTTAATGAGTTCTCATACGTAGCTTCCGAACAGCCTCTAGTTTGAAGTACTTTTAGTACAGGGTAAAGCATAGCATCWCCACTTAAGAACTGCCCTTTTTTAATGTTTATCTTTGCATCTGTTTTTGCACAAGCTACTAGTAAGTCTGTTTGACGACATAAAAATGCAGGAATCTGTAACATGTCCGCTACCTCTGCAACAGCAGGTACTTGAACTGACTCATGTACATCTGTAACTATTTTATATCCAAAATCATCTTTAACTTTTTGAAGGATTCTAAGACCCTCTTGCATACCTAGCCCACGAAAGCTCTCTAAAGATGTTCTGTTTGCTTTGTCAAAACTAGCTTTAAAATAAAAATCTATAGAATCATCTGCATGATATTTCTCTAAAGATTTAGCAATTTTAAATATATTTTCTTCACTCTCAATGACGCAAGGCCCTGTAAGTAATACCATTAGTTTACCTTTGAATACCGTTTAAAAATAAAGAGAGATTATATCATAATGGTATTAAAGTAAATTTACTTAGCACGAGCTACCATAATCCCAGCAATTACAATGAGCAGTATTCCAAAGCTTGTCATCATACTCGGCAAAGCATCACCCAAAAGCATACCTACAAAAATAGCAAAAACAATGTTTGTGTAACTCACCGCTCCGACTATTCCAGCCTTTGTCTCACCATATGCTTTTGTCATAAAATATTGAGACAGAGTTCCTAAAAGACCAAGTACGATTACATACAACCAAACTATGCCACTTGGCATAACAAACTTGCCCATCATAAAATCTAACTCTGGTACTTGTATAAACTCTGATAATATAAAAAGAATTATTGGTCCAAAAGTTCCCACCATTGTAAAAGAAAGGACAATTGCTCTGGTGTCATAATAGTTTCTTAGCTCTCTTATGGAAGTGTAAGCTAGCGCTGCTCCTATACCGCTAAATATTCCAAGAACATCGTACTTTGTAAATCCCATAGCACCTGGCTGGGCTATAAGAACTATTCCGCCAAAACCTATGAAAACTGCTAACCATGCAGATGCTGAGAGTTTCTCTTTTAAAAAAAACCAAGCAAATATAGCCGTAAAGATAGGAGCAGTTTTACTATATGTCACAGCATCTCCAAGAGGAATATTCGCAATATTATAAAAGTAAGCAAGAAGTGCAGAAAAACCCATCATACCACGAAACAAAAGTAAAAATGGTTTTCCACCAATATGAGTCATCGGTTTTTTATATACGGCATAACCTATGATCAGCACACCAAAAAGATTTCTAAAAAATACAACTTCCAGTGAAGACATATGCTCAGATGCCAACTTTACAAATGCACCCATGATTGCGAAACTCAGCGATGCAAAAAGCATATACTTTACACCGTTATTTAAATTTTTAATTCTATTCATAAATGTAATTATAGCAAGCTATTAGCTTCTATTTCGTATAATTATGCAAATTATTAAGGAACATTATGGGCAATTTAATACTACTTCTTATCGTTGGTGGATTTTTCTACTGGATATATCAGAGCTATTCTAGATACACAGCGTACTCTCAAAAAGCGTTTAAAAACTTCTCTATCTCAAAAGAATCACTTCAAAAAAGTGATCTTGGTCTTTTTGTAGCACTTGTTGCAAAGGTAGCAAAAGCTGACGGTAGAGTAGATGCACTTGAAGCACAACTAGTTGGTATCATGTTTGATGATATATCAAATGTATTTCCCGAACCTGAGAAAACAAAAAGTATTTTAAAACAGATATTCGACGAAGAAAAAGAGAGAACTGACAACATTCAAGATATTGCACATGCACTTGGTTCTGCTATCAAAAGAGACAAAGCAAAACAACAACAATTTATGGGCTTTTTAATCCAACTTGCATTTATAGATGGTGAAGTTTCTCAAAGCGAAGACTTAGTTCTTCAGACTATCGCTTCAGCATTTGAATTTGATCCAAATGATTACCACGCTATTTTTGATCAGTTTGAAAAAATGWTGAACAACATACAGCCTAAAGCAAATATCTCAGATGCTTACAAACTTCTTGGCGTAAGTGAGAGTGATGATATAAGTACGATTAAAAAAGCATATAGAAAACTTATAAGAGAGTATCACCCAGATATCATAAAGTCTCAAGGAAAAAGCGAAGCATATATGCAAGAGGCAACTGCTAAGACTCAAGAGATAAATCAAGCCTATGAGATGATTAAAAAGGTTAAAAAATAAAAGCTTTTATACTTTCACTTCTTTTTATTTTAAATCTATGGGCAAGTGATTATGGCTCGATGCTATTTCATGGCAATTGCGTAACATGTCACCATGAGACTAAAGATGTCTCAGCACCATCTATGAATAGAGTAAGAGAAAACTACATGAGAGCATTTCCTCAAAAAGAAGACTTTGTAAAGTATATGTCTACATGGGTAAAAAACCCTAAAAAAGAGACTTCTATTATGCTTGGAGATGTAAAGAAATATGAGCTTATGCCATATCTTCACTATGATTTAGACTCATTAAAAGATATAGCCGCTTATATTTATGAAACAGACTTTTCACAAGAACATAAGGGACATATAGATTAAATATTATGCTTATTTAAATCTATTTTGATAGAATTTCTCTAAAAACTGGGAAACTTAATGTATAAAAAAATTTTACTTGCCATCATAATAGCTATATTTGCAGGATGTTCTGCTCCAAAACCGGAACATGCTCCTAGTTGGTATACTAACCCTCCAAAAGATTACAAAAACTTCTACGCAGTTGCTTCTGCAAGTGATGAGACAAAAGTAAAAAGCATAGCTATTAACGTTCTAAGACAAAATATCAACAAAGACTTAGATGCTTCATTTAGAAGACCAAACCATAGACTTACTCCACAAACAGATATGCTAAGAGAGATAAAAAGTGCTAACTTGCATCTAGCAAAGACTCTATCTATGAGAGGTATAAAGGTAGAAAAAACTAAACTTTTTAACGGTCAAATGCTTATGCTTATCTCTATGCCTAAAGTAGAACTATTTAAAAAGATACAAAACGATTTAAACACTAAAATCAAAAACTTAGAAAAAGTATATAATTCTCATAATAACACTATTGCTATCGAGAGATATCTATACCTAAAACCTTTGATGTCTCAGTATGCTTACCTTGCATCTAGAACTGCTTTTGCACAGATTAGCATCTCTACATATAACTCTAGTGATAACTTTAGACTGCTACAAGAATTAGGCAGCGAATATCATAATCTTCAATCATCTATAAACTTCTACATACTAAGTGACGGCAATTCAAGAGTTTATACTAAAGCTATTAGAGACGCTATCGAGAAAGATGGTCTTAGTATTTCTAAGAAAAGTAAAGACTCACATACACTAAAACTTCTTATTAGTTCAAAAACTGACAATGGGAAAGAGTATACATTTAACGTAAGTAAAAACTTAGTCAAGTTTGCTACCTTTGATTCAAAGAAAAATAAAATCCTTTTTAGACAACATACATTTATAGGTAAATCTAGAAAAAATCATAAAGATGCAAAGCTTCAAACTGTTGGACATATCAAGACGAAAATAAAGCAATTAGGAATATATGACTTTATTGGTGTACAAAGCAAATAAATTTGATAGTTGATAAATATTATTTAAGATTAGTAGTAGTATAATCAAGAAATATTTCAAAAAGGAGATCATATGATCAAAACTTTATCGTCAATAGCATTAGCAGGTTTAATAGCTGCAACAATTACAGGATGTGGTGGTGCTGCGCCAGAACCAGAAGCAGAGTTTGACAACCGTTGTAAACAAGAAAGTGTATTAGCTCCAAAGTGGACTTGTGTTCCTATGGTTGAAGGYGCTTACGCTGGTGTTGGTATTGCTCAAAAAAGTGCTGCCGGTATGGGTCATATGAGAAGAGTTGCTTTAGCTAACGGTCGTTCAGACTTAGCTCAACAAATCAAATCTCAAGTAAAAGATAAAATCGAGACTTTCACTCGTACAACTGGTGTTGCTGATGGTGAGACTGTAGATCAAGTAAATACTGCTGTTTCTAAACAAATTGCAAAAGTTGATTTACAAGGTTCAAAAGGTGTTGACGCTTGGACTGCTCCATCAGGTTCTCTTTACATGCTAGTTACTGTTCCAGAAGCTACTGTAAATGGTGAAGTTAAAGCTGCAGTTAAAACTAGTTTCAAAAATGACCAAGCTTTATGGCAACAGTTCCAATCTAAAAATGCTTTAGAAGGTTTAGACAAAGAGTTCCCAACTGACTAATGGTTAAGTTACTTAGCTCTTTATTATTAGCGCTATTTGTTTTTGCAGGTTGTAACTCTCAGCCTGCTCCAAAAACTAGTACTACTCCATCTTGGATTCTAAATCCAAACCAAAGTGGAAAAAATGGTGCCGTTGGTAGTTCGATGAGAACTTATGACCAAAGAACATCTACTCAAAGAAAACTTGCGATTACTCGTGCTCTTGATGAACTTTCACTCCAACTCGGTGTAAAAGTTGAGATGAGTTTAACTAAGCAAGAGAGTTATAAAAACGGTAGAGGAAGCACTCAAATGAATGTGGGTGCTTCTTACAAAACTAAAAGTACAATCACTGCTCACATAGAAGCTGTTCACGAAGATAAAATCTCCGGAGAGCTTTTTATTTGGATGGTAGTAGACTAAAAAATTCTCTCTTTTGGGAGAATTTATAAATGCTATCTTTCAATCTCCTTTAAATTAGATATAATTCCATAAATATTTCTACCTCTATATATATAACAAGGCACTCNATCATGAAAAAAATCGCAATTATCGGTCGTCCAAATGTTGGAAAAAGCTCTCTTTTTAATCGTTTAGTTAAAAAACGAGATGCTATTACATCTGACTTAGCTGGAACAACCAGAGATGTAAAACGTAGAACTACAGTTATCCTTAATAAAGAAGTGCAACTTTTAGATACTGGTGGACTAGACAAAGGCTGCGAGCTTTTTGACAAGATAAAAGAGATGTCTTTAAAGGCTGCATACAAAGCAGACATCATTTTATATATGGTTGATGGTAAAGGTATACCAGAGGATGAAGATAAAAAACTATTTTATGAACTTCAGGCAATGGGCAAAGATATGGCTCTTGTAGTAAATAAGATAGAYAAYGAYAARRTGAAAGAAAGACTTTGGGATTACTATGAATTTGGTACAGATGCCATCTTTGGAATCTCTGTTGCACACAATAGAAATACAGTTGAACTTCTTGACTGGATAGCTTCAAAAGTTCCTGATAGTGATATTGTAAAAGAAGAAGAAGATGATGAAGATGATATTCAAGTTATAGAACCAGAAACAAGTGATGAAGACTTTTTTGCTGAGCATGGACATAACAACAATGAAGAAGATGATGGATTTACTTACTGGGATGATGATGAAATGGACGGTGTTATTATAGATGATACCATTTTCGGAAACAATGACCGTATTAAAGAGTTTGATGAAGATGATGTAAACCACATTAAAATTGCGATTATTGGTCGTACAAATGTTGGGAAAAGTTCACTTTTAAATGCTCTTCTTGGCGAAGAACGTTCTGTTGTTAGTTCAGTTGCCGGAACAACTATCGAT
>NVRL01000034.1 GCA_002732645.1 Sulfurimonas sp.
CTTACCGTCTAAACCAATTATTTTTCCGATTTGAGTAGCCATGTCATCCTCCTCTGGAGAGCCATTTTATACTACTATTATATTGCAAAAGTGAAGATTTAACAATTGTCCCAAGGGACAATACGTGATATAGGGGTTATTTAAGTAATAAAGCTAGGGCTAATCTATCTTTTACGTGAAGTTTTGTGTAGATACTTTGAGCATGAGCTTTTACGGTTCGTGGAGTGATTAGAAGTTTTTGGGCAACACTTTTATATGTATCGCCATCTTTTAAAAGTTCTGCCACTTCTTGTTCTCTGCTACTTAACTTGCTAAGGACCCAAGACACATCTCTATCTGGACGTTGGGGCACTTGATTAATAAGTAGAGATGTAAACTCAGGATGAAGCCATACAAGCCCCTCTTTCATAGCATCTATAGCGGAGTATATAAAGTGTTCTTTCATAAGAGCATTTCCATAAGCTTTTGCACCATATGAGAGAACTTCTCTCGCTGTCTCTATATTTGGAGTACGATGTAAGACTAAAACTAAGTTTGAGTTCTCACTAAGTAAACCTACAACTTCCTTAACATGAGAATTCATAGCTGAATAGTTGATAATAACTACTTTCTCTTTTAAGCTTTTTAGCTCATCAATATCATCATAAACAACATACTCTTCTTTACATGATTTTTCCCAATAAGTTATCAAGTTTATATCATCACTGTGTAGTACTATATTCATACTTATCGCTCCGTAAATGTGTATTGTTTAGTTTTTAATATTGGTTTTAATATATAGTCAAGTACACTTTTTTGACCTGTAATAATGTCAACACTTACCGTCATACCAGGTATGATTTTTAAGGGTTTTATTGCACTTCCAAGATAGTTTTGATTTGTCTTGATTCTTACTGTATAAAAAACATTCTCTTTTTGGTCTTTAATCGTATCGGCACTAATATGAATAACCTCACCATCAAGTCCCCCATAGATAGAAAAGTCATAAGCGGAGAACTTTACTATAGCTTTTTGTCCAAAGTATATAAAAGCAATATCTGATGGTTTTATCTTTACCTCAACTAAAAGAGTCTGATCACTAGGAACTATCTCCATGATGTCAGCACCTGGTTTAATAACTCCGCCGACAGTATGAACAAAAAGCTTTTGAACGATTCCCTTCATAGGAGAACGGACAATAGTACGAGTAACCTGATCTTCAAGTGCAGTATAATTTGCTCTTAAACCACGAAGCTCAGCAACTGCCTCATTAAGTTTTACCTTTGACTCACTTCTAAAAAGAAGTCTTGTCTCATTTATACGACTTTGGACCTCTTTGATAGCTGACTTTAGTCTTGGGATAGATTGCTTTGTAGCGTTATATCGCTCCTCTATCTCATTAGCCTCTCTTTTTAGTTTTAAGAAGTCTATTTTTGAACGTACACCCTTTGCTACCATTGGCTTAGTCATACGGACTTCTTTTGTTATCATCATAGAAGATGCTTTTAAGTGTCTCTCATGAGTTTTTGCTTCTGAGAGTTCATGTCTCTTTTGATTTAACTGCTCTTGTAGAGCATTTAGTTTTGAGTCAAGCTGTTTCACATTAGTCTCATAAAGACTCTTTTCATTATTTATAAAAATGGGTATTCTTATTTGTAACTCTTTAGAGACCATAAACTTTTTGCCACTTGACTCTGCACGAAGACGACTTATCTTTGCGTCTAGAGCATCTGCTTTAATGGCATTTGAGCTAAAAGAAGAACGTGACTTTTGATTATCTATTTTTAAAAGGATTTCTCCTTTTTCAACACTCTGTCCCTCTTTTACCAAGATCTCTTCAACTATACCACCTTCAAGATTTTGAATCATCTGATTCTCACCACTTGGAATAATCTCTCCATCACCTCTGGCTATCTCATCTATAAGAGCATAGTTTGCCCAAGCTATAAACATAGCAATTGCTACAACCCAAAAATACAGAACAACTCTTATTGTCACCGGGGTTACTTGAAGTACCGCCGCACTGAGTGAATGCATAAACTCATAGTCACGAGCAGATAAGTTTTTATCTTCATCTTTCATGTTAAGCATCTCCCCCTAGTTGTTTTACAACATCATCTTTAGTCCCGTCTAGTAAAACTTTTGAATGATGCATAACTATAACTCTGTCAACTAGTCCTAATAGTCCTAATTTTTGAGTCACTATAATAAAGGTCTGTTCTCTAAACTCGACTCTTAGTCTTTTCATCAGGTTGTTTTCAGTTGTCTGATCCATTGCGTTTGTAGGTTCATCCATAAGTATCATCGAACTATGTTGCATAAGTGCACGAGCCACACCAACACTCTGTCTTTGTCCACCTGAGAGACCTGCACCTCTCTCACCAATTGGCATCTCATATCCACGTGGGTGAGTTCTTACAAAGTCATCTACCCCACTTATCTGAGATGCATAGATAATATCACCTATATCCGGATGCAAGTCAGAAGAGATGATGTTATCTTTTATCGTCCCTTTAAAAAGGTTGATATCTTGAGGCACATAACTAATAGAGCGACGAAGATCTGCAGGGTCTATTTGAGATATATCAATATCATCTATAAGTATTGTCCCAGTTGCAGGTTCATAGAGCCTGAGTATTAGTTTTGCAATAGTTGATTTACCAGAACCTATTCGACCGATAATAGCCACTTTTTCACCTGGCTGTATAACAAAACTAACATTGTCAAGTGCAGGAAGTTCAGAGTCAGGATAGTGAAATGTAACATCTTTAAACTCTATTTTACCATCAAAACTAGGACGTTCTACAAACTCCTTACCCTCAGGTCTCTCCATCTCTTGGGAGATGATATTGTTTAAAGTATCATAAGAACTTCTTGCATCAGAGTAGTTTGTAATAAGTCCTGCTGCTTGACCCATAGGAGCAACGGTACGTGAAGTTAAGATAACAACAGCGATAAGTCCACCCATAGTAAGCTCAAACTCTTTTATAAGATAAACTCCAAATACAACTACAAAAACAGTATTTAGCTGAATCAAAAGATTTGTAATGTTGGGGRTAGATGATGATAATAGACGAGACTTAAGATTTTTCTCTGCTATCTCTCCAGTTGACTCTTCCCATTCCCACTGCTGCTTTCCAGCCATACTCATAGATTTTACAGTCTCTATATTTTGAAGAGTCTCGATGAGTATTCCATTTTTCTTTGCACTAGCCTCATGAGAACTCTCTATAGACTCTTTTAAAGGTTTTCTAATTATTAGTGCATAAGCCAAAATAAGAAACATCGTTATCATAGGAACAAAAACAAGATTCCCACCGATGTAGTAAATAACCATTAAAAAAATAATCGCAAAAGGAAGATCTATGATTGCAGTCATTGTCGCTGTTGTGAAAAAAGAACGAACCGATTCAAAATCTTTTAGATTATTGGCAAATGATCCAACTGACTTTGGATGAACTGCCATTTTTAGATTTAACACTTTTTCAAAAATGATAGATGACATAATAATGTCACTCTTTTTCCCTGCAAGTTCTAGCATATACCCACGAGTTAGTTTTAAAAAGAAGTCCAAAAGATATACAAAGACGATACCTATGGTAAATACCATAAGTGTCTCCTGCGCATTATTTGGARTAACTCTGTCATAAACATTCATGGTAAAAAGAGGTGTAGCTAAAACAAATATATTTATAAGAAATGAAGCCCATAGTACGTCTCTATATATACCACGGGAAAGATTGAGCGTACTCCAAAACCAGTGTTTAGACTTAACTTGCAGTGAACGAGATTTCTTTGAGTCATACTCAAACTTTTTCTTAAGTAAAAATCCATAACCGAGATACTCTTGTTCTAACTCTTCAACATCTACCCACTCTTGTGAGCCGTCACCATCTGGGTAGATAATTTTTGCTTTTGTTCTATCATCTGAAAATTTCTCCAATATACAAGTGTTATCATTACTTAGTAGAAGAATCATTGGAAGATGTAGTTGAAGCATCGCAGGAATCTCTCTTTTAATAAGAGTTGATTTCAATCCTGCACGAGCAGCTACACGTGAAAAAAGTGATTTAGATTTTGTATCTATAGAAAAAAGCTTTGAGCTTCCATCTTTATTATGTACAGGTAAGCCCGACAGAAGTGCTTCTGCACTAAAAGGCTTGTGGAACAGTTTTGTATATAAAACTAGAGCATCCAGTAAAGAATCTTCTTTAACAAATACTCCTACTCTCTCATTCATATCTTATACCTTTATTGTTGGCTATACGATAGTTTAACCTCAATACGGCGATTTGCAGCTCTACCCTCTTTAGTTCTATTACTCTTAACAGGATCTAGCTCTCCACGACCTTTTGAAATAAGACGCGTAGCCTCGACACCTTCTGCAATTAAAGCAACTTTGGCAGCTGTAGCTCTTTTTTGTGAAAGTACCATATTTACTTCTGCTTTTCCAACACTATCTGTATGACCTACTATCTCTGCTTTATAAGCAGGGTTATCTTTTAAAAATGTAGAAAACTCTACTACTTTACCATAAGATTCTTGCAAGATCTTATCTGAATTTACTTGAAAATTCAGTGCAAGTTCCTTACTTAGTGGACATCCGTTTGGATCTATAGTTACACCTTTTGGTGTCTCAGGACATCTATCTTTATAGTCTACTACACCGTCACCATCACTATCAAGASSWYMWYCWTYTTYATCWRCWMTRMCAYCGMYWKSWKYMTCAGGACACTCATCTTTATAATCAATAACACCATCTTTATCACTGTCAATTGGACAACCATAACTATCTACTGTTGCCCCTCTTGGAGTACCAGGACATCTATCAACACTGTCAAAAATACCATCTTTGTCACTATCTATATCTTGAGGATAAAGAACATAGATAGTAACCATTACACGGTTTGAAAGATCACGTCCATCAGTTGTTGCATCCGTGTAGGCCATATCATCACCTCTGCGATACTCTAAAACTGTAATCTCTTCATCTATCTCATCTGCAACAAATGAGTCTTGAATTTTCTTAGCATAATCTCTACTAAGGTCTTGGCTTGCATTTGTATCTAAAGAGTAACGGAACCAGTTTTGAATACTATTTGCATAAGTATCAGAGTCAATCACTTTTTCATTATAGTCATCTGTTGGCTCATTCGTATGTCCTATAATCTTTACACGAATATCTTCGCCTCTTTTTTTATAATCTTTAATCGTATCAACAATTTTGTTATAGTGTGTAGAGTTGTCATCATTAAGCTCATCACCATCAAAGCTAAGCATTGAAAATCTAATAATCCCTTTAAAATCTCCATACATAAAAGTATCTAACTTAGCAGGTTTGCTAATATTTTCATCTTCAACTACATAATTATCATCATAAGTTCCTGCATACAGTGAGTATGCAAGAAGCAGTGAAAGTAAGATTTTCATTATAGCTCCTCTTCTTTAGTTAGTTCAACTTCAACACGGCGGTTTAGATAGAGTCCTTCAGCAGTTTCATTACTTGCTATAGGTTCCTCTTCTCCACGACCTTCACTACTTAGTCTATCTTTAGAGATTCCTTGAAGTTCAAGTGCTCTTGTTATCGCTTTAGCACGTTTATCTGAAAGTTTAAGATTTAAAAGGGCATCTCCATCACTACTTGTATGACCAATAATGAGTGCACTGTAGGCTGGATTATCTTTTAAGAATTTTGCAAACTCTTGCACTTCCGGWTTAGATGCTAAAGGTATTTTTGAACTATTTGATGTAAAGTTAACTCTTAAACTTAAAGATACACTACATCCATCACCATCAACGTTATAACCGATAGGTGTTGTTGGACACTTGTCTGCATAATCTTTAACTCCATCCATATCACTATCAAGTGCACATCCATCAGGTGAGACTTTTGCATTAATAGGTGTCATAGGACAAGAATCTTTAGCATCTACCACACCGTCAGAATCACTATCTCTTAGCATCTTTTTACAACCGTATGGCATGATATTATTCTCTTTTAAAGAGTTGTCACATAGGTCTAGGTTATCGGGGATTTCATCATTATCTACATCTAATTCTACTGGAAGAGTGTCTAAAATCTCATGAGCTTCTGAATCACTGTAAAGGTTCACTCTTGCTGTAAACTCTTTTGTATCTCCAGCTACAGCAGTAACTAAAAGTCCCATAGCATCTAAGATACGGTACTTTGCAAAAAGCTGTTCATACTCAGCTGTAATGATCTGACTTCTTGAGTTGATAACATCATTTTGAGATGCTAAAAGATCAAGCAGAGATCTACGACCCAAGTCATACTCTTCTTCATAAAGGTTAAGTGTCTCTTCACTGTATACGCTATATTCACGTAAATCTTTAAGTTGCTCACCTATCATCTTATAAGCACTCCAAGATAAATCAAGTCCTTCAATAACCTGACGTTTAAGATCTCTTTTGATATCTATCTCTTGATTAACCTTACTTAGATGCTTTTGGATATTTGCTTTATCTGCACCACCACGAAACAAGTTATAGTTTAAAACTAAACGAGCACGAAAACGGTCATCCGGAGAGTCAAATGCATTTCTTGCTTCAACATCATTAAAAAATTGAGAAACTTCCAAATCTATTTTTGGATAATAATCTTTTTGACGTTGCTTCCAAAGTGCCTGTGCACCTTTGATGTTATAACGACTTACAAGAAGTGAGGGGTTATGCTCTATTGAGTACATTGCTGCTCTCTCAATACTCTCGGGCATTGCAAAATTAAAATCGGGTCTTTTCATCTCATTGACCAAAGGCATACGTCCAAGCATTCTTCTAAATGTATACTCTGTATCTCTTGCATTGTTTTTTTGAACAGTAAGGTTAGAACGAGCAAGCGAAAGTGCTGACTGAATCTTTTTAACTTCAGAGTCTGTAGTCAGACCTGAATCAAAAAGATCTTTTACTTTTTGGTAAATTGTCTCATTAATCTGTACATTTTCTCTGGCTGTTTGAGTAAGCTCATGTGCGCGAAGTACATTCACATATGCACTTGTCATCTTAAAAGCTATATCATTTGATTTTTCTATGTAGTTATATGCAGCTGCCAAGATTCTAGCCTCTTCATAGTCAACTTTATGCATAGTGCCAAAACCATCAAAAATATTTTGAGTAAAAGTTAAAGAAGTCTCATAACTTCCATAATCCTCATTCACAACATTGTGATTGTATTCGTCCTCATCAGCCTTAGAAATATCTTTTATATMWYYKGYAKTWKWRTARCMWAKARWWKSKMTAAAGTCAAGTTGTGGATAGTATTCTGACTCTGCAATATTCAAATCTTGCTGAGTAGCTCTGAAATTTTTAAGTCTCTCTTGCACAACTGGATTCGTATTCAGTACTTCTACAACGCTATCTTTAAGGCTTAAGCCAAAAAGTGTCGCACTAAACACGCTACTAGTCGCGATTAAAACAATAAATGATTTCTTTAACATTTATGCACTCCCCTGTGTAATATATATGTTCAACGGTAGTTTAACTAAGAGTTGTGAGCTACTAGTGAGTTTTAAGACGATTTAATGACATTTAATTATTTATACAACTTATATCTCTATTTTATAACCTATTCCAAATACATTTTTAATAGTATCATTTGGTAATTTTTTTCTTAGATTTTTTATAATTGTTTTGAGGGCATCTAGTTTATCTCTATCATAATCATCTTCATACCAAACATTTATAATAATATCATCATATCTAAAAGTCGTATTTATGGAAGAGAAAAGAAGTGCTAAAATAGATCTCTCTTTATTTGTAAGTACGGCAGGTAAATTATTGTTAAGAAGCTCTTCTCTYTGTATRTCCCAGTAAAAACCATCTGTTAATATAACAGTTTTCTTAGATGTAGTCTCAAAACTAGAGAGTTCATCTATAACAAGATTCAGAGCATCTTTTAACTCACTTCTATTTACAGGCTTTACAAGATACTTTGTGAGTTTTAGCTCAGTAGCTTCTAGCAGGTATTTTGTCTCTGAATGAGCCGTGAGCATAATGACTTTTATAGAGTGATCTTCTTCTCTTATTCTTCTGACTAGATCAAGTCCATTTAACTTTGGAAGGTTGATATCTACAATCATAATATCAGGTTTATTCTTAACATATTTTTCATAGCCCTCTTCCCCATCAGCCGCCTCAAAAACCGTCTCAAAATGTCTATCTAAATAATTAACATAGTTAGCTCTAATATCTTTTTCATCCTCAATATACAAAATCGAATATGCTTCTTTTATGTTACTCACTGCTAACCTTTAGTTTGATTTCAAAACAGAMAYMCANWKTANWAYTSTWCAYKTTSAANNCNTMTYYWYCCWNTNAYTYTMTTNWRTAATNWWTWTANGMYATATAYAATCCYARKCCWGTWCCTTKRGAYTTATGTTTTGTAGTAAAGTATGGTTCAAAAATCTTATCTCTAATATTTTTTGTAATTCCACCGGCATTATCGCAAATTTTTATAATATARTACCAATCCCTTACTTCTATATATATATTTATTCGTGGAAAATTTATACTTCTTCCTACTAGAGCATCTTTAGCATTGTTAAGTATTACAACCACAACTTGTTGCAATTCACTTTCATAGCCGTAATATCTGAAATCTTTTTCAATATCGACAGTTACTTCAATATTATTCTGCTTGAGACTTCCCTTTACGATGTATATTGATTTTTCAACCATCTCTCTAAGTAAAAACTCATTTTTAATCTTATTATGAGCAAAAAAGTCTTTAAAATCATTGATAGTATTTGATAAATATTTAGTTAAAGATTCTATCTCTAAGAGTCTCTCTTCAACATCTATATTTCTAAAGTTCTTTTCATGAAGTATGTCATCTATAAGAAGTACAGATGAGTTTATTTGCGAGAGTGGCTGTCTCCACTGATGAGCAATATTCTCCAGCATCTCACCCATTGCTGCAAGTTTATTTTGATGAAAGATCATCTTATCTTTATCAGTAGATTTTTTAACTTCTTCTTCTACTCTTTTTTTAAGAGCTTTGTTTGATTGTCTAATATCATAATATCTTAAAAAAGCAAGAAGTGCGACAGTTAAAAGACCTACTAGAAGTTGCCAAAAAAGTGTATAGTCAAACTCTTTTTCATATTTTATTTTAAGCCATTTTTTCATAATAGCCTGCTTTTCTATTTCAGGGATATTTTCAACAACCTTTTGCATGATAGAGTAGAGCACTCTATCATCACTTCTAACTCCAAGCCCCAGCGATAATTTTTCATCAAAGTAAGCACTTATTTTCAACTCTTCATTAAAGCTGTTTTGAAAATAATACTCTATTGTTGCTAATGTATCAACAAGACCAAAGACTTCGCCATTATGAACTTTGTCAAATCCTTCTTCAATACTATCTACTTCAATCACTTCAAGATTTGGATATTTTTGTTTAATTATCTCAGTTGCTGCATGATCTTTTATAACTGCAACTTTTTCATACTCTATAAAGCTTATATCTATAATACTTGGCCTATCCATATCAGTTGCTATAACCAATGGAACTTGAATATATGAAGATGTAAAATTCAAATAATTTGCTCTATCGGTTGTTTTACTTGCTAATGACAAAAGATCACACTTTTTATGTTTAGCCGCAAGTATAGATTCACTCCATGTATTAGTATTAAAAACTTTTATCGGTATACCTAATTCATTTTGAAATAGTTTTTTAAAGTCAGCCCCTATTCCAACATACTTATTGTTTATTATTGCTTCAAGCGGCATCCAATGAGGGTCTACACATATTGTAAGTTCTTTTTTATCTTGAAGGTAAGTAGTTTCATATTTTGTAAATTCTTTGCTTGTTTGCTTTAGATTTTCATCTATTACAACCCCAAACCATTTTTTTTGTAAGTTAATTTTTTCTTCAACACTCAACAACCTAAATGCTTTAGAGAAGATAGAGGTTAATTCTGGAGACTCTTTTTGTGAAACAAAATATAGATTATCATCCACATTCTTATCACTTAAATCAACATGACCAGCAAGTCTGACATTGCTTATCAATTCTTGCATCATTGTATACGTTACAGATGAAATAGTACCTACTGCTATGTCTGCTTTTTTTAGTGATAATGCCATTAACACTTCGGCAATATTTTTATACTTAACTATAGTAGCCTCAGGATACTTTTGTTTTAGAACTTCTGTAGCACTCCACCCTTCGACTGCTGCTATTTTCTTACCGACAAAATCTTTTGTAGATTTAATTCTTTGTTCATCATCTCTTATGAAGTATGAACCTTGCCACTTCATGTAGGGTTCACTATAATTAAATTTTTTTGCTCTATCAGATGTTTTAGTTAGTACAGGCATCATATCAATTTTGCCATTTTCAAACCGTTTTAACAACTCTTCCCAACCATAACCGTTAACAAATTCTAGTCTAATACCGATTTTTTTAGCTAGTGAGCGTACAACATCTATGGAATAACCTTTTGCCTTACCATTCTCGCTAAAATCAAAGGGTGGCCAATCATCTTCATTGGCGACTTTTATAATCGGATTATTTTTAATAAACTCTTTTTCTTTATATGTTAAATTTAATAGCTTCTCTTTATGGTCGTAAACAAACGCTTCTAATTTTTTGCTTTTTATATCTTTTATAAAACCTGACTGAGCAAAACTATCTGCTATTACTTGAAGTAGGTTTATATCTATACTTCCTACATCATGAATATCAGGCAACATAATTTGATAGGTGTATTTTGCTTCAAAAAGTAGAGACTCTTTTGACTTATTTTGAGTATTATATTTTTTTAATATTATATCAACCAGTTCCTCTTGATGCCTTAGTGCATATTTCCAACCTTTAATGGAAGCATCTCGAAAATTTTTAGCTCTCTCTGGATAATTTAAGACTTCATATTTAGTTGTAAATAAATTTTCATCATAATATTTAGCACCATAAGACAAAGGGTCAAAAAGATTAAACTTAATATTTTTTTTAGTTAAAGTATAGAGTTCATTTGTTGTAAATATACTCATAGCATCAACTTTTTTCCCAATAAAATCATTCATTTGAAAATTTGTTGGCACTTCTGTAATATCTTTATGCTTTACTCCTGCCTTATCCAACATAGCCAAAAGAGAGAGATGATTAATATTTTTTGAAACCCCCATAATCTTTTTATTCTTCAAATTATCAAGAGTTTTAATCTCTTCTTGCGTAACTAAAACAAGAGGTGACTGTTTAAAAARGTTTGCTAATAAAATTAGAGGTTTACCATTATAATAATCAGCAATTACTGATGAGTATGTTACAGCATATTGAGCATTTCCACTTAATACTTCATCTACTATATCAGTATCTTCACTAAACTCAACCAGCTCAACTTCAAGCCCTACATCTTTGTAAAAACCCTTCTCTTTTGCAGCGTAAAAACCTGCAAACTCAAACTGATGTTTCCATTGAAGTTGTAGAGACACTTTGTCTAATTCCTGTGCATACAGATTAGTAATAGATAATAGAAGTAATATTTTTATAAAGTTATTGAAAAATTTCATCGCAGTATTTTAACTAAATAAATATTTAGTATGATATAAAGTAAATATAAAAGAAACTAATAAGCTTAATTGCTTTATAATATGTGTATATAGTTATATAGGAGAATGTTATGTTTGTATCATCGTATAATACTTATGTCAGCACAAACAACTCCGATAGAACTGCAAATCAAAAAGTCGATAGGTCAAAACCTTCCAGCGGTTCATTTGAGTCTAAACTTGCACAGAGTGTTATTTTAGAGTCAAAAAACAGTCAAAACCTGCCAATTACTTACATATCAAACTATAAAGCGTTTAGTAATAAACAAAAACTTCAAGAACAGTTTCAAAATAAAGATGAGATAAAATATAACAAAATCAATGCTATGAAAAATGCACAAACAGCTTACCAAGACAACTCTGTAATGTTTTCATTTTTATTAGAACCGCAAATGACACAAAGTCAGACACCTCAGATAGACCAAAAGCTACCGTCTGATCTTCAAAAAGCACAAGAACAAAATATGCGCCACACTATGATAAATACTTATCTAGCAAATGACAAGTACTACCAAATCACAGCCTAGTCTTTTTCTATCCAAGCCTCTGTTTTTAAAATTCTTCCATCACAAAAATATTTTAGTTTAAAAGCATTTGAGCATCTACCCTCACTAAAGTCCATAATAGCTACTTGAAGTATTTTTTTACACTTCTTTGGTATATCAAAGTGTCCTTTCATTCCTGTCAAAAACTGTTTCAACGGCACTTTTGAGTCCATACCTATAACATTATCCCTACAACCAGTAAGTCCTATATCWGTTAAATATGCCGTACCATWTGCTATTTGAAAGTCATCMGTTGAGACATGAGTATGTGTTCCGATAATTCCGCAAACTTCACCTTGGAGGAGCATCATCATACCGCGTTTTTCACTTGTAGCCTCTGCATGAAAATCTATGAAAATATTCTCTACACCCTGCTCTTTTAACTCAGTTACTGTTTGTTTTGCTTTTCTAAAACCATTATCAGACATTGGCATAGAGTAGTAACCCATTAGGTTTAAAACTCCAAGTTTCTCTCCAGCAACATCATAAACCCTGCATCCTGTTCCACCGACTTCTTGTGGGTAGTTATGCGGACGAAGAATCTCATGAGTGTCAAAGAGTGCTTCCACATCTTTTTTATCCCAAGTGTGATTACCACCTGTCATACAGTCGATGCCGTAAGAGACAAGTTCATTAGCATTTTTACCAGTCAGACCAAAACCATGAGATGCATTTTCATAGTTTGCTATTACAAAATCAACTTTATACTCATCTCTTATTTTTTGAAGATGATCTCTTAGCATCTCTCTACCCGGTTTACCTACTATATCACCTATAAATGCTATTCTCATTATAGTACCTTTGGTTTATTATTTCTAAGATAAAATAGTACTGCTTTGATGATGTCATCATCATCCTTAGATGCAGACTTAATTGTCTCTTTAGAATCGTTCAAATATGAAATGGTAATATTTTGCCCATAGTTCATAATACTTTTTATCTTTTTCTCTAAGCTTAGGAGTTTAATTACCATCAGCTCAAAGAACTGTTTTGTAGGGTTATCTAACTCTCCAAACCTGTCTATTATTTCCTCTTCTATTTCGTAAATCTCTATCGCACCTTCACACTGAGAAAGTCTTCTGTAAATATCTAAACGAAGTCTATCTTCTTTTACTACCTCATCAGATATAAATGCTGAAATAGTTAGCTTTATATCAACTTTAGCTCTCTCACTCTCCATAGTATTACTTAGGAGTTTTATGGCGTCTTCGAGCATTCTAAGGTATAGTGAGTAACCTATATTTTTTATATGTCCGCTCTGTGCATCTCCGACAAGATTTCCACCACCACGTATTTCTAAATCATGATATGCCAAAACGGAACCGCTTCCCAAAAATGAGTTAGACTCTAGAGCTAAAAGACGCTTCTTCGCCTCATCTGTTAGGTTCTCTTTGTTTTGCACTATGAAGTATGCAAAACCCTCAACATGACCACGACCAACACGACCGCGAAGCTGATGTAGGTCTGCCATACCAAACCTATCTGCACCGTCTACTATCATGGTGTTAACATTTGGCATATGGATGCCAGACTCTATGATGGAAGTAGCTATCATCAGGTCATACTCCCCTGCTTCAAACTTAAGCAACTCTTTTTCTGTCTGAACAGCCGAAATTTTAGAGTGTAGCATCACCATTCGCAGGTCAGGAAGTATCGCTTTTAACTCTCCTAGTTTTATAGGCATATGGTCTATAGAATTATGCACATAAAAAACCTGTCCGCCACGGCGGAGTTCTCTTAAAATGACCTCTTTTATAAGCTTTTCACTATACTCTTTTACAAATGTTCTAACTCCCTGTCTCTCACTCGGAGGAGTAAGAAGCTGACTCATTGTTTTTATGGAACTAAGTGCTTGGTTTAGTGAACGTGGGATTGGCGTAGCACTCATAGATAAGAGATGCACATTATGGTAAAGCTCTTTTATCTTCTCTTTTTGCTTTACACCAAACTTATGCTCTTCATCTATAATAACCACACCAAGTTTTTTAAAAGCCAGACCAAAAAGAGAATGAGTTCCCACAACTGCATCTATCTCTCCTGATGCCAGACCTTTAATGATGTTGTTTTTGTCTTTAGTACTTACAAATCTGTCAAGTTTTGCATACTTTAGACCCAGACCCTCAAAACGTTCTGTAAGTGAGCGGTAGTGTTGAGCTGAGAGAAGAGTAGTTGGGACTATAAAAGCAGACTGAAGCCCAGATTTGTATGTCGCATAAATAGTGTTCATAGCAACTTCAGTTTTTCCAAAACCTACATCACCGCTAAGCAGTCTGTCCATAATGTGACCCGAACTCATCTGAGTTATTATCTCATCAACTGACTTTGTCTGGTCATCTGTATATTCAAAACCTGCTTGTTTTTGGAACTCTTGGAGCTCTTTTTTAGCAATACTAAGTTTTGGAGCTTTTATGAGTTCACGCGCAGCAGCAGTATTTACTATCTGCCCTGCTATCTCCATAAGACGTTTCTTAACCTTCTCTTTTAACTTTCCAAAACTTCCCTTGCCAAGTCTGTCAAGAATAGGAGTAGAACCTCCAGATGCAATGTAGCGATCTATAAAGTCCAAGTTCTCTACAGGCAGAAGGATTTTATCGTCACCTACATATTTGATGACTATAAAGTCCTTAATTCCGCCAAGTATCTCTGTCTGTTCAATCTTTTCAAATATACCTACTCCATAGTCTTCATGAACTACATAATCACCTGTTTTTAAATCATCTAAAAGAATACTGCTTTTTCTTCTTCGTCTAACCTTGTCGGGTTTGTTTAAAGAGATAATCAGTTCATTATCTGTAATAATATTTAAAATATATGGAGCATAAACTTCTTTGATGTTTGTAAGATTAAAAAGCCCCACCTGCTTCATAATGGCTTCATTTGCAGCAATGATGGTTATTTTTTTATCTTTATGTACTTTTAGCAGAGTATGTAGGTCAGCTACAACTAGCTCTCTAAAAGCATCTGAACTCTCCAAAATATCAAGATTAAAATCTTCTCTTGAGACTATTGGATTGTTTAGAGCGTAGGCATCTACTAGAAGGGTATCAAGAGATCTTACAAGTTTTGCTTTTTTACCATCTAAAAAGTTGGCAGCTCTATCCCCTAAGTACCAAAACCCAAGAGATGCAACATCTTTTACCAAAGAGTCTAACTCACTTTTTTCTATCTTTTGATTAAGAGCATTAAAACTATCTTCATCAAGAGAGTAAAATGCCGGAGTTATTTCTAGACTATCGAGTTCTTCACTCTGTGTTCTTTGAGACTCTAACTCAAAATATTTTATCTGTTCTATTTCCTCATCAAAAAGAGATATACGAACTGGCATCTTTGCGCACGGAGCATAGATATCTATGATATCACCGCGAAAAGATATCTCTCCCTCAACTTGAACCATATCTACAAAGTTGTATCCCCAAAAAAGCATCTCTTCTTTAAAGGAACTAAGATTAATGTTTGAACCAAATTCTATTGTCCTAGATTCTAGCAGTGACGCTTGTGGTAAGTGAAATAGAAGAGTCTTTAAAGGAGATATAACTAAAGGTTTCTTTTTCTGCGTATTATAAGTTTTTAGCGCCCAAAACAGTTGATGAAGTTCCTCTTTATAAACACGAAGATCATCTCCAAAACTAGCTCTAAAGTCTGGAAACACAACTACTTCACGATTAAAAAACTTAGCAACACTCTCTAGAGACTGAGCTTCTTTAGAGTCTTCACATATCAAAACCTCTAGGTCTTGATTTTGCTGTGTTTTAAAATATTGATATAGTGCACTTTGTGACATTATGGTCCTAATGAAGTTATATTATTGGAATTTTATCTAAGAGAGGCTAAAAAGAATTATAAAGTAAAAGAGAGTCTCTTTTACTTTAGTCTTTTTTAATTACGAGTTTTTCTGGAGCTGGAGCGGGTGAGACATCTTTTACAACACTGTTACCTTCAAAAATACCTTTAGCTTCTATTACAAGCTCTCCAGATTCTATAGTTCCGTTAACACGTCCAGCTGCTTTTATCTCAACTCTTTGAGCATTTACAGTACCTTCTATATAGCCTTGTACAACAAGTCTTTGGGTAGTAACATCACCCTTTATATGACCATTTTTCCCTATGTTTACCTCTTTTTTAGAGTGAATCACACCTTCAAATTCACCATCTACATATAAATTACAAGATAAAGGCTTTGTAGCCGATAGAGACAATGCTGATAATACTAAATATACACTCGATAAAAATTGGATTGTTGGTAGTGTAAGTGGTCCTATTATTGAAGATGAGTTATTTTTCTATGCATGTTTATTATTCCAAACAAACTTGTTGAGTATATTGACGTGTAATAAATTGTGTTAGAACATAGCTGATTGTTTTGTTATTCTGTAGCACTTAAATTCCCTTAGCA
>NVRL01000035.1 GCA_002732645.1 Sulfurimonas sp.
TTTATTTATGATTTAAATAAAAACAATTATTTAAGTATATTTAGATTTTTCTTTTTATCACCAAAAAATAAAAACATAGAGTACTCCTCTGGTGAAGTTATTATGGTTGACTTAATTGCAAAACTAATAAAATTTAAAGATGCAGATATTTCTAAATCAAATATAGTTTTCTTTTTAGATGAAGTCGAATTATTTTTACATCCACAATGGCAAAAAGAGTATTTAAGCTATTTCTTGAATATACTGAACTTTATATTTCCTACAAAAAAAATTACTATAGTTATAACTACTCATTCACCCTTTATTCTGTCCGATATTCCCAAAGAAAATGTAATCTTTTTAAAAAATGGAGAACAAGTTGAAGCACTAAATAAGGTACAAACTTTTGGAGCCAATATACATACTCTTTTATCTGATAGCTTTTTTATAAGAGATGGGCTTATGGGAGAGTTTGCGAAAGATAAAATAAATGAAATAATAAAATTTCATGAACTAATTAAGCCAGATAATGCTGATATAAAAACACTAAAATCAGAATATGAAGACAAACAAAAAAGGTTTTGGCAAACACAATCAATAATCGGGGAAGACTATCTCAAACAAGTTGTTAAAAATCATTTAGTTGAGATAGAAAAAATATTACTTGGAAAAGATGAAGCAAAACAAAATGAAATAGCTAGATTGCGTGCGGAAGCTGATAAATTGGCAAGTAGTATATAAGATGTTAAAACTTGAATATACACAAAATATAAAAGATGAATATTATAGTGTTATGTCAAAGTCTAAAGCAGATGCGTTTACAGGTTTAACTTTTGAAGAATATTACAACAAACACTTCAAAGCAAAACTTGAATATTCACTAAAAGATATTTTATGTGGTGATTTTGAAAAGCTTTTAGAAATAAAAGATAACCATGGAACAAAATTTAGCAAAGATAATGCTGTAAAAAAACTTTTTAATTATGACAAAGTAAAGTCGAAAAAATTTACACCTAAAATTTCTAAACTACAACCAAAAATATCAAAGTTTATAGAAGCAAAAGCAGAAGTACATACTTGTTATTTTTGCAATATTGACTCCATAAACAAGTTTAAAATATATAACGGCAAAACAAAAAATGGATTTACTCTTGACCATTTTTTAGACAAAGCAACTTATCCATATTTTGCACTTAGCCTATATAACTTGATTCCATCATGCTATATATGTAATACTAAAGTAAAAGGTAAATATGAGATAGACAAATCTCCAAGTGCTTCAGATTTTGATTTTGATGAGAGAGTTAAATTTAGAACTTTTATGTCTAATGAGAACTTGCAGATAGGAGTAGATAAAGATTTTGAACTATTACTAAAAGAAGACTTTTCAAATATCTACAAAAACTATATCAATACTCTTGAACTAGATGGGAGATATGAATATCATAAATACAAAGTAATAGAGATGATAAACAAACGAAAAAAATATCCTGACAGCAGAATCACAGAGTTAGCAGAACTTACAAAACAAACCGAAGAAGAAGTTAAACAAGATTTATTTGGAGAGTATATTTTTGATGATGGTTTGAGTAAAAGACCATTCAGCAAACTCATTAAAGATATTTCGCAGGAGCTTGGAATAGTATGATAAATAATATGTCGGAAAAATTGAATAATTCCGACATATTTAGATAATATACCGAAGAAATCGATTTTTTTCGACATATAAAAATAACATGGGTAAAATATTGAAAAAATTACACATATAAATATTATATACGTCAAAAATAAAAAATTTTACTTATATACTGTTTTATATGTTAGAAAAACTCAATAATTCTAACATAGTTTCAACCTATGTTACAAAAACTAAGAAATCTTAACATAGCTACAAAAAGGCACTAAAACTAAAATGAATTCCCTAAGCATATTCGGTACAAGTTCTGATGCCGGAAAGTCAACTCTATCTTTTGCTATCACTTACCTGCTTCATCACCGTGGCATCTCAGTTGCTCCTTTTAAAGCACAGAATGTTTCTAACAATTCTCAGGTTACAGATGCTGGTGGAGAGATTGCTATTCCTCAGTATTTTGCGGCGGAGGCAATTGGGCTTAAAACTACTCCAGATATGAACCCTGTTTTACTAAAGTCAGGTGGAAAGTCAAAAGCTCATATGATTGTAAATGGTAAGAGTGTAGGAGATAAAGATGTTTGGTCTTATTATAGAGATATTGACACCTTAAAACCTCATGTTAAACGTGCCTTTTTGAAACTTCAAAAGAAATATGACTGCATCGTAGCGGAGGGTGCTGGTAGTCCGGTTGAGCTAAACTTGATGGACAAAGATCTCTCAAACATCTATGTAGCATCTGAGTTTAATACTAAAATCATCTTAGTAGCTGACATACAAAGAGGTGGTGTTTTTGCTTCCATTTATGGGGTTTACCACCTACTTCCGAAAAAGCTGAGAAAGAATGTCATAGGTGTCATCGTAAACAAGTTTCAAGGAGATATGAGCCTTTTTGATGAGGGTGTTAAAATCATCGAGAAAAAGTTTAACATTCCTGTTCTTGGTGTTGTGCCTTTTAAACCTTTCAATCTTGGTTTTGAAGATAGTCAGTCAATTATGAACTATGTTCAAGACACGAGAGATGCAATCATCAAAGTAGGAGTTATCAAACTTCCGCATATCAGTAACTTTACAGACTTTGAGCCTCTTGTTGTTGATAACGAAAKWSWWSWCTMYTKKWTWWCAAACGCTGGAGATATGGCGACTTGTGATTTGGTAGTTTTACCAGGAAGTAAAAGAGTTGTAGATGATTTGAACTGGTTACGTGAGCGTGGTTTTGAAGAGAAACTTAAGTCTGAGGAGCAAAAAACAGTAGCCATTTGCGGCGGTTACGAGATGATGTTTGAGAAGATTTTAGACCCTAACTGTGTCGAGTCAGATGCCAAAATAACAGAAGGCTTTGGACGACTAAAAGGTGAGGTGATTTTTCAAAAAGAAAAAATAGTAAAAAAAGGGACCTACAGACTTTTTAAATGTATCGTAGATGGCTATGAGATTCATAATGGCATCGCAAAGAAGAGATGCAAGGCTAAGAAAAATCTTTACGGAACTTTCATCCATGGTCTTTTTGATTCTGATGAAATACGAAATTTGATTTTTTCTGAGATAAACCAAAATTACAAAGGTTACAACTTTAAAAAATTCAAAGCAGATGCCATCAAAGAGTTTGCATCTCATATAGAGACTCACATAGATATGAATAAGATTGTAAAAGAGTTAGATGACTAATATTTTCATAGCTCTTTTTGCCTACTTCATTGACAGAGTCTTTGGAGAGTTTAGGTTTATAAAACACCCCATCATAATCATAGGTGAAATAATCACTTTCTTTGAAGATAAGTTTTACAAAAATAGCATCTTCAGAGGTTTGTTACTAGTTCTGTTTGTTTTAAGTTTGGTTAGTTTTATCTCTATTAGCATCTATCTTTTTCTTTGGGAGATACATCAAGTGTTAAACATCATAATCTCTTCATTTATAGCATCTATGTTCTTTGCACACAGAATGCTTTACGACTCTGTAAAAGAGGTTTTAGTTAGTCCAAACAAACAAGAAGTTATATCTATGTTAGTATCACGAGATGTAGATAAGATGAGTGAAAGCGATATATATAAAGCATCTATAGAGACATATGCTGAAAACCTTAGTGACGGAGTAATAGCTCCACTTTTTTATCTCACACTTTTTGGACTTCCAGGCATCATCATCTATAAAGCCATAAATACTATGGACTCTATGGTCGGCTATAGAAATGAAAAGTATGAGAACTACGGAAAAGTGGCCGCAATACTTGATGATATAGCAAACTATATCCCCTCAAGACTAACTGCTATTTTGATTATGTTTCTATTTAAACAAAAAAATATTTTCTCTTTTTACAAAGACGGCAAAAAACATGACTCCCCAAATGCAGGTCATCCCATAACTGCTATGGCTCTCGGTCTTGGCATCTCCCTTGGTGGAGACACTTACTATTTTGGTAAACTAAAACAAAAACCTTACTTTGGAGATGGCAGACAAGAGATACTCCTAAGTGATGTTGAGGATGCTCTGTCCATAAGAAGTAAAATAGATAAAACTGTATTGGTGTCACTCTCCATTCTTTGGCTCTCTGTCCTCGTTATCTAAAAGCTGAGAAAAAAGATTATCCGTAGTGATGCTGACAAATGGTGTGATATCCACTCCAGCACTATGAAGTGCCTGAGCAGTCCAAACATTGCAAGTGTTAAATATATGATATTTTTTAGAAGAGAGATAAAAAATACTGTTTGGATATAGCCCTTTTGATAGTGCTATCAATTTATTTTTTTTTTTAGCAAAAGAGTTTTGTATAAACAGAGATAATTTACTAAATCCTTTCTCAGATATAGTTAATTTAACGATTTTATCTTCAGAAATCCTATTTAGCTCATACTGGCTTATTGCTCTGAGATGAAGGACACTTGATGTTGGAACGAGCCCCGCTTTTAATGTTATCCAAATAGATGGGTCAGAACTTTTGTAATAATCCTCATCACCCCACCCAATTTCTATATACTTAAACTCTTTAAAAGTGGGCTCAATTTTCCATTGGGAGCTATTTATATCCTTTAGCTTAACAACGATTCCAGCATGCCATCCATTATTTACAACAAAAATATCTTTATATTCAGAAGCAAATACAAAAGCAACAAGAGATAAAAATAGCATGAGTGTTTTCATTTATCACACTCTTGTAAAAACTTCTTTARAGCAKGSASATATATATCTTTGGATTGTAAAAAACCGTGGTTATGGCCTCCACTTATCTGTACAAAAGTTTTTGGCTCATTGGCATTTTTAAATACTTCTTCTCCAAATCTATATGGGATGATATTATCATCAACACTATGAACAATAAGTATAGGATATTTTATATCTTTTAAATGCTTTGTTGTCTCATATTTAAAACGAATTAGATATTTTGGTACATATGGGAATATATCAGATGCCAGCTTATCTACCGTGCTAAATGTTGACTCAAGTATCATAGCTTTTGGTTTGACTCTACTTCCAAGGTTAGCAGCGATTGTCCCACCTAAGGACCTTCCAAATATAACAAGCTCTTCAGGCTTTAGCCCTTTGCTTTTTAAAAGATACTCCCATGCACTTCTTGCATCATCATATGTATTTTGCTCATTTGCACTTCCATCAGAGTTTCCATACCCCCTGTAATCAAATATAAAAACATTCATCCCGAGAGAGTTAAAAAGTTTTATTGAATCGAGACGATGAGAGATATTTCCAGCATTTCCATGAAGAAAAAAAAGTGTTGTTTTTGCACCTTTTTTTGGTATATACCAAGCATGAATCTTTACGCCATCATCTACTTCTATAAATATAGACTCATACTCAAGTCCGATATTATGAGGATTCACAACTATATCTTTTATGGGAAAATAGACGAGTCTATCTTGAAAAATATAGATTATGACACTAAAGAGTATGTATCCGCCTGCCAGTGTAAGTAGTAACATCTTAATCAGTGCCATAAATACTCCTTTTAAAGTTCAAGCTCTTTAAATGCGAGACCTAAAACCTCAGCAACTGCTTCATTAGTCACTTCGCCTTTATATACGTTTACACCTAAAGCAAGTGATGGACTTGTCTTTAATGCATCTACAGTTCCTTCATTTGCCAGCTTACTAACATATGGAAAGGTTGCATTACAAAGAGCTTGTGTTGCTGTCTTTGGGTAGGCTCCAGGCATATTTGCCACGCAATAGTGAAGAACACCCTCCTCCACAAATGTTGCATCTGTGTGAGTTGTTGGTCTAGATGCTTCTGATATGCCACCTTGGTCTATGGTCACATCTACAAGTACAGTTCCGTTTTTCATAGTTTTTAGCATCTCACGAGATATAAGCTTTGGTGTTGTAGCTCCACCGTGAATAAGTACGGTACTTATAACTATATCTGCATCTACAAGTTCTTCTCGAAATTTTTGTTCAGAGTAGATAGCAGTTTTTACATCTGGAATAACCTCTAGTAGTTTTTTCAACTTAGGAGTTGAGCGATTTAACACAGTTACATTCGCACCCATTCCATGCGCTATTTTAGCTGCGTTAAATCCTGCATTTCCGGCACCGATGACTAGAACATTTGCAGGGGCTACTCCATCTGCACCGCTAATCAAGATGCCCTCTCCTCCATCATAACGACTAAGGTATTGTGCTCCTACCATCGGAGCCATTCGTCCAGCTATCTCACTCATAGGCTTTAGTAAAGSWWKCKWAWTSNCWATTNGCTATAGTTTCATAGGCGATTGCACAAACACCATTTTCTACAAGTACAGATACAAGTTTTGGTATCGGTGCTAGATGCAGATAACAAAAGAGAGTATGCGTAACATTTAGGTAGTCATATTCTGATGCTTGTGGTTCTTTTACTTTTACTATAAGTCTTGCAGCGGAGTAAACTTCTTTTATAGTAGAGACTATTGTTCCGCCGGCTTTTTCATAGTCGTCATCACTAAAGCCACTACCCTCTCCGGCAGCACTTTGCACAACGACATCGTGTCCATCTTCAACTAAAGATGCTATATTCTCAGGTGTTAAGCCAACACGAAACTCATCAGTTTTTTGCTCTTTTGGAGTACCAATCGTCATATCTCTCCCTTAACATTTGTAATGTCTCTTTAGGAATAGTATACTACTTATGACTATAATATACAATATAAAACTATATGTGAATAATGGAGAGATTATGAAGCTTACATTCTTGGGTACCAGTGCCGGAAAACCAACAAAAGAAAGAAATGTRTCYGCTCTAGGTCTTGAATTTGAACAAGACAATAAGTGGTATCTTTTTGATTGTGGAGAAGCCACTCAGCATCAACTACTGCACAGCCATCTCTCTGTTGCAAAACTAGATACTATCTTTATCACTCACCTTCACGGCGATCACTACTATGGTCTCCCAGGTCTTCTCTCTTCAAAGAAACTAGATACCTGTTTTAAACCTCTTTGCATCTATGGACCTCTTGGCATTAAAGCTTTTTTAGAATGTTCAGTTGGCATCTCAGAAGAAAAGCTTGGTTATAAACTAGATATAGTTGAGTTTAAAAGCGGAGATGAATTTAAATTTGACAAGTTCTCTGTTAAAGTTTTACCTCTTATTCACTCCATAGAAAGTTTTGCTTTTTATATCAAAGAAGATGACATAACAAACAAGATAGATGAGAAAAAGCTACGAGCACTTGGAGCAGAACCGTCAAGACTTTATGCCGAATTAAAAAAAGGAAATAGCGTTGAGTTTGAAGGTAAAATACTTGAACCAAAAGAGTTTATGCTTGGTGCGACTATTGGTAGAAAACTAATCATTGCAGGAGACAACTCAGAGCCTGATATACTAGGTGAATATCTACAAGACATAGACCTCTTAGTACATGAGTCTACTTATACTCAAGAAATTTTTGACAATCTAGCCATTAAAATCTTACATACTACTGCAAAAGACTTAGGAGTTACAGCACACAAAAGAAATGTAAAACACCTCATCGCAAACCATATAAATCCAAGGTTTAGTAAAAGTTCTACTATGGATATAGATATAGTCTATGATGAGATAAAACAAAACTACAAAGGAAAACTCTTTATAGCAAGTGACTTTGATACTTACCACTTAGAGAGAGACGACTTAGTAAAAGTTTAGTCTATTTCCAGACACCCTCTAACTTATAGCCGCACTTAGGACATGTTCCATCATCATCTAGTTCATTTGTAACAAACTGACCTATGTTTCCACTTCTGTCTATTACTCTGTATGAACACTTGGGACAATAGGTAGACTCATGATCTTCATTGTCAATATTTCCAACATACAAATACTTTAGTCCCTCTTCTTGACCAATCTTATAAGCACGAAGTAGAGTTGACTCTGGTGTTCGCTCGATGTCTTGCATCTTATACATAGGATGAAAGGCAGATAGATGCCAAGGAATAGAAGGGTCTAAGTCTGCAATAAACCTAGCGATACTTCTTATCTCTTCATCGGAGTCATTTTTACCTGAGATAAGTAGAGTCGTTATCTCTATCCAAATGCCCTTTTCATGTGCAYACTTTACAGCCTCTAAAACCGGTTTTAGTCTTGCCCCGCATATCTCTTTGTAAAACTCATCACTAAAACTTTTTATATCTATGTTCATTCCATCTATATATGGTTCTAACAAATCTATAGCTTTTTTTGTCTCATATCCACTCGTTACATATATATTTTTTATGCCCTTTTCATGAGCGAGTTTTGCAGTATCATATGTATACTCAAAAAAGACAATTGGTTCATTATATGTATAGGCTATGCTATCACACTTTTGTTCAAGCGCTAATGCAACAATTTGCTCAGGAGAGAGTTCATGMCCGGCAATTTTATGATTATTTTCTTTAGGATATTGAGAAATTTCATGATTTTGACAGAATTTGCAAGAAAGGTTACAACCAACAGTTCCAACTGAAAAAGCTCGGCTTTTTGGTAAGAAATGAAACATAGGTTTTTTCTCTACAGGATCAACATTTACAGCGGCAGCCAGTCCGTAGACAAGTAGCCTCAGCTCACCATTTTCTACTCGTCTAACACCACATATACCGTATTCTCCCTCATCTAGTTTACAAGATTGGGCACAGGCTAAACATAGTATTTTTCCACTTGAGAGTTCTTTACTTAACCACGCTACTTTAGACATATTTTCCTCCTTCTTATCTTGTGTAAAAATAAGCTATACGGTTGTTGTTAACACTAATAATAACATATAATGAATACAGATTCACAAACAGGTGATAAACATCATAAAATTGAACAATACATAAAGGAAATTTAAGTAATTCTTCTGCTATAATTTTAGATTAAACTATTTAGTAGGAATTTATAATGCTCAAAACAGTTAAGTCAAAAGTAATCACTTCTATCATTTCATTAAGTATTATCGGTCTAGTCGGTATAATGTACTATCTCACAGCAACTCTTCRACAACTATCAGAAAAAACAGCTAAACAATCACTGACTATGCTAAGTGAATCTATTTTTCAAACGATGACTGGAAGTATGATGATGGGTGATGGGGCAGTTGTTCAAGATGCATTTAAAGCTGCAAGAAAGATAGAAGGCATTGAGAGTCTTAATATAGCAAGATCAAAAGCAGTTATAGAAGTTTACTCTCCAGATCAAGCCTTTACTAGTGACCCTATTCTTAGAGAAGTTTTAAACTCTAAACAAACTAAAGTAATAGAAACGAATGAAAATGGTCATCATACTATTCGCCTTATTAAGCCTATGATTGCTGAAGCAAAATGTATGGCTTGTCACTATAATTCTAAAGAAGGTCATGTACTTGGTGCTATGGACTTAACCATATCTCTTGACAAAAATGATGCGGACAACGAAGCAACAGAAGCCACTCTTCTTGTATTTCTAATCATCGGTGCTATTATCTTTACTATCGGTGCAAGTGTATTTTTCACAAGAGAAATATTTACTCCTCTTTCAAACCTAAAAGATCGCATCTCTTCACTAGTTGGCGGAGACAAAGATTTAACTAAAAGATTGTCACATAGACATGACAATGAATTTGGAGATGCGGCAAAAGAAGTAAACAAATTTATAGAGATGATTCAAGGCACTATAAACGAAGTAAAATCTCTTGGTAATCAAAATACAGCTATTGCATCTGAGATTGAACAGTCTAGTCATGTTATCCGTGAGAGTACAGCTCAAGAGCGTGCGATCGTTGCAAAAACTACTCAAAAAAGTATGTCTATCAAAGATTTGTTAAGAGAGAACATGCAAGCTGCAGAAGAGACTCAAAAAAATGTTAAAGTGGCTCATGATGAACTTACAACAGCAAAAACTTCACTTACTGAACTAAGTGCTGAAGTAAACTCTTTTGTTGAAGTAGAAAATGAACTATCAGGCGAACTCGTAAGTCTTAAAAATGATGCTGACCAAGTTAAAGATGTTTTNAATGTTATCAAAGACATCGCTGAGCAGACTAATCTTCTTGCACTTAATGCTGCCATCGAAGCTGCTCGTGCAGGTGAACATGGACGTGGATTCGCRGTCGTTGCAGATGAAGTAAGAAAACTTGCTGAGAGAACTCAAAAATCTTTAACAGAGATAGATATCAGCGTAGGAACGATCGTTCAGTCTATTAACGATGTTAGCGATAAAATGCATGAAAATGCTAAGAACATTGAAAGTCTACTTAACATATCTGATGAAGTTGAACAAAAAATAAGTACTACTTCAGATGCTATTAACAACTCAACGATAGTTGCTGATAAATCAACAAAAGATACGATTGAGATTTCAGCTAACATAGAAGAAATTATCGAAGATATCGGTAAAATTGATGTACTATCAACAGCAAATAATACAAGTATCTTAAGTATTGGTAGCGACTTAGAAAAACTAGTATCAGTTGCTCAGTCACTTCAATCTACTATAGATGAGTTTAAAAGTTAGAAAATAAAGAATTAAAAGGGGAGTCTATGATCTCTCGTACATCGATTCGTATAAATATTTTAACCAACTTCACGATCCTCATACTCCTAGTAACAGTTTTGTTACTAGGACTTCAATACTATTTTAGTAACAAGTTAGCACTCTCTGCTGTTGATAAAAGCTTTCATCAAACATCTAGTACAATCGTAGACTTTGTAGAACGTTCTGAAAAATTTGTAAAGCAGACACTCGATATTGTCTCACTAAATGCAGATCTTACTAAACCGCCTAAAATAAACGAAACACATCCTGCTTTAAATGACTTTATCAATATTTTAAATAATGCAAAAAATATGAATAGTATGTATATTGGTTATGCAAATGATGAGTATTACCAAGTTATTAATCTAAAACATAATGACACCCTACAAAGACTTCATAATCCACCGAAAAATACAGACTGGGCAGTTGTAAGTGCTATAGGCGAAGGGAAGACAAGAGTAAAACATGTAAAGTTTCTAGATAAAGATCTAAATGTACTCGCCTCTCGTAAAGTAAAAGCCATGATAAAACCAACTAGCCGTGAGTGGTATAAAACAGCTATGGCTAGTGATAAAGTTATCAGAACAGATATTTATAAATTTAAATCTACAAAGACTTATGGACTTACATTTACTAAACGTATTGAGGGTACTAACAATGTTGTAGCTGTAGACTTTACGCTTGAAAGACTAAATGAGTTTTTAAAACAGCGAAACTTTGATAAAAATTCTTATATCATTCTCTATGATAATAAGGGACAAAAGATAGCAAGTTCCAGAAAACTTGAGACAGATATCTGGAATAAAGTATTTACTATTTTTAAAAAGCTTTCTCCAAACAAGACCCACATGTTAAACGAAAAAGATGTTGACTACTATGTTTATCATACACTCTCAGATATAGATGAAGATAATAATATGCATATAGGTATAGTGATACCAAGAGATAACCTGCTTGAACCATATATGGAGATGATTACATACTCCATATACGCTGCAATAGTTTTTGTACTGCTTACTATTCCTCTAATCCTTTACTCTACTTCTTTAATCGTAAAACCTATCCGTGCTTTAATGAATGAAAATGAAAAGATCATACAGAGAAAGTTTAGTGAAGTTATTCATATAGATACAAACATCAGTGAGCTAGATGACCTATCTACATCTTTTGTAAATATGTCCCGAAGTATAGAAGAGTATCAAAGAGCACAAGAGAAGCTTCTTGACTCGATTGTTGCTCTAATAGCAGATGCTATTGATGCGAAGTCTCCTTACACTGCTGGGCACTGTAAGCGAGTCCCTGAAGTGGCAGAAATGTTAACCCATGTAGCAAGTGATACAACTGAGGGTATATTTAAAGATTTTGCACTCACAACAAAAGATGAATGGAGAGAGTTTTATCTAGGATCATGGTTACATGATTGTGGAAAAGTAACCACTCCGGAGTATGTGGTCGACAAGGCTACAAAACTAGAGACGATTTATAACCGCGTCCATGAGATACGAACTCGTTTTGAAGTTATACATAGAGATGCTCAGATAACTTACTTAGAGTCACAACTGAAAGGTGAAGACAAAGAAAAGGCACTTAAGAAGCTTCAAACAACTCAAGCACAACTCATTGAAGATTTTGAGTTTATAGCTACTTCTAATATCGGTGGAGAGTTTATGAGTGGAGATAAACAAGATCGTATAAGACTCATAGGGGAAAGAGAGTGGGTAAGAAACTTTGATGAGAGAGCCGGATTATCAGATGCAGAACTTTTAAGGTATGTAGACGTCGAAGAAAAACCTGCACCTTTTAGAGAAAAACTGCTAAGCGATAAAAAAGAGCACATAGTAAAAAGAGAAAACTTTGACTTTGAAGGTTATGAAAAGGGCGGATTTAAAGATGAAGTTCCTGAGCATCTATATAATTATGGAGAAATCTATAATCTCATACTTGAGAAGGGAACTCTGACTTATGAAGAGAGATTTAAGATAAATGAACATGTGATCATGAGTATCAAGATGCTTGAACTTCTACCGTTTCCAGCGCACTTAGCAAAGATTCCAGAATATGCAGGGACTCATCATGAGACTCTTATCGGAACTGGATACCCAAGACGTTTAACTAAAGATGAGCTCTCTGTTCCCGCTAGAATCATGGCGATTGCTGATATCTTTGAAGCTCTGACTGCATCTGATAGACCTTATAAAAAGGCGAAGACTCTTAGTGAGTCATTGAAGATTATGAGCTTCATGGTTAAAGACAAACATATAGATTCTGACCTATTTGATCTCTTTTTAGAGTCTGGCATCTACTTAGAATATGGGAAAAAATATCTAAAACCAGAGCAAATAGACGAAGTTGATATTAATAAATATCACTCATAAACGCTAAATAGTTAACGGCCTTTAGCCGATTTTTGCACACTAACGTATCAAGGAGGATACTATGAAAGTGCAAAGCTACGCAGTAGCAATGAATGCTCAGTACTTCAACCTTCAAGCAGAATCTACACAAGCAACTATTTCAACAACAACCGAAGATTTTGACAGTGATAAATCCTCCGAGGTCGCAAGAGTAGAGATAGAGTTACAAAAAACAGATAGAGCTAATAACCAACTCTTAAAAGAACTCTCACAAGCTGTACTAAAAAATATCCATTCAGAATCAAGAAGAGTTACAAGAGATAAGATAGAGATTAGCAGTGTATATGCAGAGGCACAATCTCTAAACTTCTCGATAAAGGCTTTTATCCAAACTGAGGGAAAAGAGATAGAACTTTCTCTTGATGTATCACTATCGCGTACTTTTGTGCAAAAGACAACAAGAACGATAGAGCTAAATAAGATTATGAAAGACCCTCTAGTTATCTCACTAAATGGAACTATGCCATCGCTGAGTTCTAAGACATTTTCTTTTGATATAGACAGTGATGGTAAAAGTGATCAAATCTCACAGCTAAACTCAGGCAATGGCTTTTTGGCACTAGATAAAAACTCAAACGGCATCATAGATGATGGAAGTGAGCTCTTTGGTACAAAGAGTGGAGACGGCTTTAAAGACTTAAGTAAATATGATGATGATAAAAATGGCTGGATAGATGAAAACGATGCTATCTTTGACAAACTAAGAATCTGGCAAAAAAGCGAAGGAAAAGATGAGTTAGTAGCTCTAGGTGAAGTTGGTATAGGTGCTATATTTTTAGGAAATACTGCTACACCATTTAGTCTAAAATCAGACTCCAATGAACTCTTGGGAGAGATAAAAAAGAGCGGTATAGTACTCTTTGAGAATGGCAGAGCAGGTGTCATCTCACAAGTGGACTTAGCAGTAAGTCCAGAGCTAAAAGGTGAACTAAGCATAGTTGATAAACTGCAAAAAAATCTATCTGCACTGAAGCTTGATAATATCTACTCAAAAGACTCTAGCAAAAATGCAGAGAGTGCTGATGACAGAATGTCTAAAATAAGAGGAAAGATATCAGCGTTAGAGAGCAAACTCTCACGTGCCAGTGATGTAGACAAACCAGCAATGCAAGCTCAGATAGGAGCCTTGTACTCTCAAATGATGGCTATAATAGCAGCTAGTCTCAGCTAGCGTCTATATCCTCTTGAGTTTCCGTTTCTAGCAGCTTTGCCTGTATAGTTTTTTTTAAAACATGACTGGCAGATGCTGTACTTAGAGTTTACAGGAAGAGGTGCTGTACAGATTCTACATCTTTGAACAAAGTGACTCTGCTGTAGTGACTCTTCTATATACTTGTTTAAAACCCATCTTGCTTGACGTGCTTTTTGATCATCTAAAAAGTAGTCTTTAAAACGATAACTAAGCCACAGATAAAGAGATATCTCTTTAACCATATCTTCGGCTCTTAAAAGCTCATCTGTTGTTCCAGCAAAAGTGCCGTTTAGAATAGGTGGCGTGTAAATAACCGGAAGTTTTTTCTCTAGTGCCAAGATATAACTCTCAAAAGATGCAACAATGTAAGGCGACTTTAAAGTAAGCGGAGCACAAGCTAAATGATACTTCATAGCGATATCTAAATCGTAAGCATCTATGATAATAGCMGCTTCAAGCATATCATCTAAGCTAGATGCTCTAAAGGGACCATTAAACTCCATATTTTCTACAAAGAACTTTAGTATCTCACTAAGTGAGTTCTCTTCTAAGATGCTTGAAACCAGTTTGATATGTTCCAGATTTGCCATCACTTTAAATGGTATGCTTATCTCTTTTGCTTCTCTATAGAAATTCTTTTTTACGATGCGAAGAGCATCTTCATTTAGCGCTCCTACAAAACCTTCCTCATTTAGACCATAACGACCTGCACGACCTGATATCTGAAGTACTTCAGATGCTAGAAGGTTTCTCTGCGAGACTCCGTCAAACTTCTCTGCTTTTGAGAAGAGTATAGTTTTTATAGGTAAGTTCATTCCCATAGCTATTGCATCTGTAGCTATAAGTATCTGTGTTTCTTTCTCTCTAAATCTTCTAGCTTCTTCACGTCTAACTTCAGGAGAAAGATTACCGTAAACTACACTAACGCTAAAAAATCGAGAGAAGTCTTGCTTTAATCTCAACACATCTCTTCTACTAAAAGCGATAATTGCAGTTCCCTCTTCTACRTCTTTCGAACTTGTAGGAATCTCTAAAAGGGTAAGAGGATTTTTTCTCTCAAACTCGATAATCTCAAGCTCTTCACCAAGATACTCTGCGAGAGCAATAACTGCATTTTTACAGTTTGAAGAACCAGTCATAATAATCTCTTTTGCCGGTGCGCCAATGATAGCATTTGCCCATGCCCAACCACGATCACGGTCATCTAGCATCTGAACCTCATCGATAACACAAACATCTACATCTACATCAAAACTTAGCATCTCGATAGTCGAACTTATATGAGTTGCATCTTCATTTAAAAGTTGCTCTTCGCCTGTAATAAGAGAGGCTTCTATGCCATTTTCTTTTAAGTTCTCATAACCCTCTAACGCCAAAAGTCTTAGAGGTGCAAGATAGTATCCTGTATCTGCACTCTCAAGTCTCTTCATAGCCGTATAAGTCTTACCGCTGTTTGTTGGTCCAATATGTAGAGTAAGTTTTCTTCTCATCTCTCTTGCTATCGGGAAGAGGTTTTTAAAGTCACGAATAGTACGAGCTAAAAGTGCCTGTCTTTGCTTTTTGATAATCTCATCGTGAGTATCTCTAACAAAGGTTCTTGTAGTTTTTCTAGCTATCTTTGGAGTAAGGTTTAGAGTTGCTCCAAGTCTGTCTAATAGTATAGGGTAGACTTTATTGTGCAGTTCTTCGTCACTAAGGTGGAGAAGTGTCGCGTAGTGTTCACACTCTTCTACAAGCTCTTTTAGATTTTCTACAAAATCTTCTTCTTGATGCTTTTGTGCATCTTCTATGACAGCACCAAAGTCAAGTACTCTAGACTCCCAAATATCTTGTAAGAGCCCGTTTAACTCTATGTGAAGCTCTAATATATAGTTATGGCTTATGTTAGAGTGAGGAAACAAAAAATTATGATCTATACGAACCAGTAACTCTTCATCGTGAAGCTCCAAGTCTACTACATCAAGAGCTGTTGATATAATGGATTCTATAACACTCTCTTTAATAAGAGGATAAGAAGTTTTACTCTTGGGTGGAGATGCACGAAAGGCTGTTACTATCTCTTTTTTAGTTAAGTATTCATGTTTCTCTGGCAGATTTTTTATAAAAGCATTTATCTCATCTTGTTTATCTTGAACTATCTTTTCTTTATCATCTGCAATTTTTTCGATAAGAAAATCAAAGTACTTACTACCCCTTTCACCCCTGATGGCTTTGTAGAGTTCACCAATGACCCATTCCGGATCACTATCCGCAGGACAATTCAACTCCAAAACTGCGTCAACATCGTGTTGATCACGTTTCAGACGAGACCGTGCCGC
>NVRL01000036.1 GCA_002732645.1 Sulfurimonas sp.
ATCGTTCTCTTTACTTGCGAAACAACAGAAACATCAAGAAAGAATTCAGAGACAATAAAAAACAAAGCGAAACAACAGAAAGTTTGAATGATCAAAAAATCTCAGTACATAATCAAGGTATAAAAAACCTAATTTTGGTAGTTGCTTATTACTTAGTCCCATATTTTACTTACTCCCATGTTATTGTATGTGCAATTATAGTAAAAATGTCTTAAATTTTTGTCTTTTTTATCTTTATACTAAATTCTGCGCCATAAAACTTTTGATTATCTACTTCAAATTCTCTATTTTCAACCTCAAGAGTGCCCTTAAAGTGTTGTACTATTATCTTTTTACTCATAAACAGCCCTATTCCTGTTCCTTGAGATTTGTGTTTAGTTGTAAAATATGGCTCAAATACTTTTGTTTTGATATCATCAGGAATACCACCAGCATTATCACTTATTTTCACTACCAAATTCTCATCTTCATCTAAGACTTCTATCAGTACAATTGAATTTTTTATCTCTTTTTCTTTTAAAGCATCTTTTGCATTATTTAAAATATTCAAAAATACTTGCGAGAGTTCACTACTACTTCCTTTAAGCATTATTTTCGACTTGTCACTTTTAATAATAATCCTTATATGGTTATCTTTATATGTAGCTTCTGTTAGCATTATGGACTTATCTACAACATTAGAAATTTCAAAATCTTCTATCCCTTTATCTTGTTTGAAAAAATCTCTAAAATCATCTATAGTCTTTGACAGGTACTGTGTATGATCTTTTATCTTTACAAAAGTTTCTTCAAGTTCTTCATCACTAATAAGATTATTTTTATATCTAAGTTTAGCTCCTGTCGCAATTGTACTTATAGAACTTAATGGCTGTCTCCATTGATGGGCGATATTTCCTATCATCTCACCCATTGCTGCAAATCTAGACTGTTCTACCATAAGGGAATCTTTCTCTTTTTCTTGAGTTATATCTTGAATATTTGCAACAACGATTTTGCTATTTTTTTCTATCTTAGAACCAAAAGATATTCGTATAGGAAATATTTTTTTATTTTTATCCTGTCCCTCAACTTCATAAATAAAATTTTTATTTTTATACTCTCCACTTTTCATGAACTTTTTAAGTCCACTTATATGTTTATCTAAGTACTTTGTAGGAATAATCCTATCATCTAACAGTTGGGTATGAAGCATCTCCTCTGCAGCGTAACCAAACATATTCTCCGCACTCTTATTAAATGTCAGAATATTAAAGTTAGCATCTACTGCGATAATAGCATTATTATTTATATCAGTAATCATATCCGCATATTCTTTTTGACTCTTAAGCTCTTTTGCTTTTTTATTTATACTATTGTTAGCAGGTCTAAAAATAAACAGTGCTTCAAACACTAAAGTTAGCGTAATGAAAAGTAAAATGAAAAGTTCAACATTTTTTAGCATCTGTATTTTTTCTTCTGTCTCTTTTTGATAGATAAATACAGCACTATCCAAGTCTTTTAAAAGAGCCTGAGAGTTTGTAAGTATATATGTTAAACTCCTTCCATCTCTACTCTTTAAAAAGCTTCTTCCACTTTTTATGTATTTTTCTACTTTTTCGTCCAATAATGTAGGCTTTGAAAAGTATATATTTTTTAATTCATCAGACATCTCTAAAGATAATAGATATCTGTGGGACTCGTCCATCAAGTCCACTACCTCTACAAGACTTTTTGTTTTATAGTAGATAGCAAAAAGTGCTATTTTTTGAGAAAGCATTCTCTGTTTACCACTTATATTAATTACTTTTCCATCATTTGATTGTGAGTCAATTAATTTAACAAGATTTAAGTAAGCTGCGAATGAAAAGAGTGCTATTAGGGATAAAGCAAAAACATATTTTGTTGTAAAAGAGAAAGATGTAAAAAATTTAATCACTCTATCTCCTCTAATGGCTCAGAGAAATAAAAGCCCTGATATTCATCTATTTCCATTGTTTGAAGTAGTTTAAATACTTCTTCACAGTGAACAAATTCTGCAACTGTTTTCATGCCTAAAGAGTGGGCAAAATCATTTATTGATTTTGTTATAAGATAAGAACTATTATCATAATGTATATTTTTCACTAAAGACCCGTCTATCTTAATATAATCAGGTTCAAACTTCAATAGATATGCAAAGTTAGAGTAACCACTTCCAAAATCATCTATWGCTATTTTMSMRCCWWRTYKTTTAACATTATCTATAAAACTTATTACCTTTTTTAAGTCAGTAATACTCTCACTCTCTAAAAGCTCAAATGTAATAAAACTAGCTACATCTCTTTTGTTTAACTCATCTTCAATAAATTTGATTATCTCAAGATTTACAACGTCTTCTATAGATAAATTAATATTTATAGATATTTGTTTACTCTGAGCTGTCTCAAAAGCTTTTTTAATAACTATTTTAGTGAGTTGCGGATAAAACTTAACTTTTTTTGCTATGTCTAAAAAAAGTATTGGAGGGTACACTGTGCCATTATCTTCTATACGAATCAGAGCTTCATACTTAAGTATATTCCCTTTTGCATCAACTATAGGCTGATAATAAACTATAACACCATTTGTTTTAATGGCATTTTCAATTATTTTCGTCCATTTAACATCATTTTTATACTCAGCATCCATACTATATTTATCACTGTAAATCAAAAAGGGAAGCCTATTTGTTTTAGCTTTTCTAAGAGCCATACCTGCACTCTCTAAAGTATTTACTCTTTCCTGTGAAACACCTATAGTTACATTCACTCTAATTACAATATCATAATCAACTATATTTAAAGGTTCTGAATTTATCTCTTTTAAAATTGAGTTAATGGTATTTTCACATTTAAGTTTATCTAGCTCGGCTTCTTTCATTAATGCGAACTGATCAGCACCAACTCTATAGAGATCACACTCTATGTTTTTTACAAATTTCTTAAGTATTTTAGCAACGGCAACTATAACTAAGTTACCAATATGTTCTCCATATAAATCATTTATACTTTTAAAAGAGTCGATATCTATTATCAAAAGARTTGGTTTATCTACTTTTTCTAAATCTCGAAGAAGTGATTTTCTATTTTTTAAAGATGTAAGTCTATCAGTGTGGAGTTGATAATATAATTTCTCATTTTGAGAACGAAGTTCTTGAGTTTTCTCTTCTACTTTTTTTTCTAACTCTTCATTTATCTGCTGAAGAGAGTCTTTAAGTTTATCATTTTCTATTTTTAGAGAGGCTTTTTCAATAGCTTTAAGGAGTAGTTCTATATCTATGGGCTTYATAATATAGCCTGTAACAGATTGTTCTATAGTCTTTTTCAAATATTCGCTATCACTAAAAGCAGTGGAGTAGATGACAGGAATATCAGAATCAATCTCCCTTATCGCATCAATCATATCAATACCGCTAAGGTTTGGCATCAAGATATCAGTAATAATAAGATTAATTTTATCTCTATTTTCTATGTAAAATTCCAGACCTTCTTTACCATCATTCGCTCTATAGATCTCTTTTACAAACGGAGATAAGTTTTGAAATACCTCTTCTTGAAGAGCCAACTCATCCTCGACATACAACACTGTAATAGTTTTTAATAGTTCAAAGTTCATAATATATATATTACTTCATTTAAACTGATGTTTTATTGAATTAAGATATTTTAAAGACATTTATAAGATATGCGATGATTTTGTAATAGTATGAGGTGAATTTTCCCCATACTACGAGTAGATTAACAGAAGTGTTATTTTACTTTTCCTAAGAATTCACAATCAACAGTGTTTACTTTGATTAAATCATCTGTAAGTACATGATATGGCACTTGAACAACAGCACCAGTTTCTAGTGTAGCTGGTTTTTTACTTCCACTTGAAGTATCACCCTTGAAGTTTGGAGGAGTATCTGTAATAATTAACTCCATTACTTCTGGAGGCTGAACAGAGATAGCTTTTTCTCTGAAGAAAATCATATCAACATTTGTTCCATCTTTTAACCATTTAGCTGCATCTTCACATTGATCATAAGTTAAACCTAATTGGTCATAAGTTTCGTTATCCATAAACTGATACATATCACCATCGTCATAAAGRTAYTGCATAGTTTTRWAKTCAATWAYWGGAACTTCAAAYTTATCACCAGCGTGAACAGTTTTCTCAACTACTCTACCATTTAAAAAGCTTTTCATTTTCATACGAACAAATGCTGCACCTTTTCCAGGTTTAACATGTTGAAATTCTACAATTTTATATGGTACTTCACCTACAATTAGACGAACATTCTTTTTAATATCACTCATTCCGATAGTTGCCATAAACACACCTTGGTTAAATATTTTTGAAATTTTACAACAAAAGGACTTAGAATGCTATAATGTCATTAAAATTATTAACGGATTTATTAAACTATGGAATTTACTCTAGAAGCAACTTCAAAAAATGCACGTGCCGGTACTATCAAAACAGCTCATTCTACTATCAAGACACCAGTTTTTATGCCTGTTGGGACCTTGGGAACTATCAAAGCACTTGATATGGATGATGTACTAAATATCTTAGGAGCTGAAATAATTTTAGCTAATACCTATCATATGTATCTACGTCCAGGAGATAAAACAGTTGCTAAAATGGGTAAACTTCATAAATTTACTACCTACCCAAAAAGTTTTTTAACAGACAGTGGCGGATTTCAAGCATTTAGCCTTAGCGATATCTCTAAACCAAAAGAAAACGGTATAGAGTTTCGCTCTCATATAGATGGCTCGAAACACTTCTTTACACCAAAAAAAGTTATAGATATACAAAATAATCTTGGCTCAGATATCATGATGGTTTTAGATGATTTAGTAGCACTTCCAGCTACACAAGAACGTATAAAACTCTCTATTGATAGAACAACCGCGTGGGCTAAAGAGTCAATAGAATATTTTCGTGAAAAACAAGCAAAAGGCATCGGAGTTGAGCAAAATATTTTTGCCATTATTCAAGGTGGAACTGACAAGGCCTTTAGAACGAAGAGTGCAACTGAACTTTGCGCACTTGATTTTGATGGTTTTGCAATGGGTGGTTTATCTGTTGGTGAGCTAAATAACGAGATGTATGACACAGTAGAACATACAACTCAGTATATGCCAAAAGATAAACCACGCTACCTAATGGGTGTTGGAACTCCAGAAGACCTTATAGAGAACATTGAGAGAGGTATAGATATGTTTGACTGTGTTATGCCTACTCGTAATGCAAGAAACGGTACTCTATTTACATCTTTTGGAAAAATAAATATTAAAGGTGCGAAGTTTAAAGAAGATGAGGCACCAATCGACCCAGAGTGTAAATGTGTTACTTGTCAAAGATATTCACGTGCTTACTTAAACCATATGTTTAGAGCTCGTGAGATAACATACTTTAGACTTGCGACTATTCACAACCTGCATTACTATTTAAATCTTATGAAAGAAGTTCGTGAAGCCATTTTAGAAGACAAATTTGCAGAGTATAAAAAAGATTTTTACAGAAAAAGACAAAAATAGTAAATTTAAACACACAACTCACTACTAMCTCACTATTATCTGATAAAATTCCTTATTAAAAAATATTATATTAGGGAAAATAAGCATAATGAGAGATGAAAGACTTTTTAAAGTAGGAAAAAATCTAGTTAAATTCGCTTGGACGATAGAGATTATTGCTGTCTTAATCGGCTTCTTAATCTCTATTATTGTTTCTTACTCTGTATTTAATGAAATAAATAGGTTCGGTAAAGAGTTTACATTTGGTGATTATGCTGCAATACTTGTAGCCGGACTTCCTTTTTTACTTGTTGCAGTTGTTGAGGCTACAAAGATTCCAATAGCTACTGCTATGATGTACGCAAAGCATAGATCTTGGAAAATTATGCTCTTTGTAGGAGTAATTCTTCTTTCTCTAATTACATTTGAGACCATGATCAACGGTTTTGAGCGTAACTTTGCCAACCTTACATTTGCTATAGATGAGAGAAAAAGTGAGTCTCTATTATTACAACAAAGCATAGACAATATCGAAGATCAAAAAAGAAAAATAGATACTATTAAGATTGATAAAGTTGAAAATATTTATGCAAATAGAATTGCTCGTGCAAATAAGAGCTACAATGAACAAGTGCAACATCAAAGCCAGTATATCAGCCAGCAGCTAAATGGTATGGATGATAGCTATAAAGCTAAGATAGATAGAGAATTAAATTCTCTATACTCCAAAGAGAGTAAGATATATGAGTCATGGGATAAAGAGCGTGAGAGTATGCAAAAACGTCTGCGTACTCTACTAAACCAAAATCTAACAGGTGCAAATAAAGACAAAGAGAAACTAGCTCGTGAAGTTGATGCACTAAAGAGAGAGATGAAAATAAAAATGGATGACGCTACTTTCTTGACAAGAGGTGCAGTTGAAAGAAAATACAGACAACTAATATCAGAGAAAGAAAAACGTCTTTACGCCGTTTCTGACTATGCAACAGGGACAAAAGCACTTGATCAGCAGACAGGAACAGAGAAGCAGCTTCAAGAGCAGTTAGCAGTAGTTGGTAAGACTTACCAAAAACGTGTAGATGCTATGCACTCACGTATAGACTATCTTAACAGCCAACTAAAAAAACAACAAAACTCTAATGATTTCCTACAAACAAAGTACCGCAAAGAGTTAGAAAACTTTACTCTTAATGCTGCTAAGAACAAAAATAACCTAATCAGAAGAGCGGCAAATGCAAAAAACAGTCTTTATAATAAATATTCAAATATTCAAACAAAAATGAAAGATCACGATGCTAAGATTTTTGAGTTAAAGAAAGAACAGACTGCTATACACTATGAGATGAATAGACTTGTAAACCAAAATCAGGTTTACCGTGTTGCCTCATACATAAGTTCTAAAGAAAATGGTATGGATGTTCCACACGAACTAGTTGGACTTGTGGCACTAATATGGTTTGCTTCACTAGCATTTATCAGTTCTATTACAGGGGTATTTTTAGCAATTGCAGGTATTTATATTCAGAAGWGTTATGATCCTGAATCAAATAAGAAGACTGTAGTTTAGTCTTCTTTATTTACGGCGCNTTAGTATTTCTGGAAGGATAAAGTGTCTAAAGTGTACATCATTAATCGGCTTTTTCAAAAAACGCTGGACACCGACCTTTTTCATATTTGCGTAACTCTCGGAACTCTCATCACCACTTATAGCAAAAAAAGAACTTTTTACATTTGGTATTAGTTTAAATACCTGTTTTGCAAACTCATAACCATCCATCTTTGGCATGTTTATATCGGTAAAAACTATATCTGCACCATTATTTTCAATAAATTCAACAGCTTCATAACCATCTTCAAATGAGAATATCTCATCATCTTCTACACCAAAATCTTCTAAAAAAGATTCTATTATCATTCTAACAGTTAGAGAGTCGTCTAATATTACTATTTTCATAATAGTATTATAACCTATTTGTCTCTAAAAAAGCCAATAAATGGCTTTTTTTAATTAAAATATATTAATAACTTCTCCCGTTAACACTTCTCCATTATATAGAGACTGTTCATTTTTAACTTCTCTTATAGCTTTAGTAGAAAAAAGAAAAGCATTTGCAGGAGTTCCTACTTTTATCTCTCCGGCATCTATACCTACACTCTTTGCAGGGTTTTGTGAAGTGAGTTTAACCAATTCTTGCATTGTAAGAAGTCCAGACTTTACAAGTTTAGTATAGTAAAGAGGCATAGCATCTGATAGTGCTTCACATCCATATTCTGCATCATAAAATGCAACTTCTTTATTANGTGGTGAGCTAGGCTGATGAAGAGTTGTAAGAACATCTATTTCTTTGTTTTNAAGAGCTTCTCTTAAAAGTTTTACATCGTCTGCTGATGCTAGAGGTGGATCAAGCTTTGCAGTCGTATTAAAACCTTCACAAGCTTCATCAGAATTAGTCAGATGGTGAATAGAGACTTCACATCTAACATCTACACCGTCTTCTTTAGCTTTAGTTATAAGAGAAATTGAACGAGGAGATGCTACAGACTTAAATAGTATCTTTATATTAAAATGTCTTGCTATTTCTATCATACGAGAAACATGAAGAACTTCACTAAGATCAGGGATACCAGCAAGTCCAAGTTTTGAACTTACATCCCCGTCTAGCATCACACCACTTTTTATAAGAGAATTATCTTCTGCTTTGCAAARTAGTGTCACATCATACATCTGTGCATATTCTGCTATCTTTATAGCTACATCATTTTTAGCTATTGTACTCATATATGGAGTTACTGCACCACTTTTTAGTAGTATGGCAATATTACTTAGTGTACTATCCTCTTTTAGAGAGTTTAGCATCAAATCAATCTTAGCACCCTGTAGATTATGAAGTCCATTTTGAGCAAACTCTAAAACTACTTCATTATCAATTGCAGGAGTGCTATCAGCATTTAAAATAACATATCCTACCCCACCAAGATGAGCTTCTTTAGAAATTGCTTTAATATTTTTTGAATTAAGTGTTGAGTCGAGAAGCCGTACATTTGTATCTACTAAGAGTGGTAAAAAGTATGCGCCTTTTGCATCTGTAATATCACCACCCTCCAAAGAAGAACCAAGTTCTACAATAATACCCTCTTCTATACGTATGTCGGATCTATATTCACCATTAACATCACATACCATTGCATTTGATATTATCATATTTAAATTACCCTTATTCAAAATATTNTAATAACGCTTCTCTATCTATTTTTTTAGATTTTATATCTATGATATCGTGATCTTTAAAGAACTTTAGTATTCTTGAAAGAGTCTCCGGTGAGACACTTAAAATCTCTGCAATAAGAATATTTTTAGTTGTAAAAAAATCTTCACAATGATTATATATATACTTAGCAACTCTCTCTTTTGAGTCTAATACAAGATTTGTAGAGATAATTGTCTCAAGATTTTTAATCTTTTTAATCAAAGAAGTCTGAATAATAAAAGATAACTCAGGGCTAGAGTATATTATCTCTTTTAGACGTTCAAAATCTATCTTTAATATTTCAACTTCTGTATATGCTTTAGCAGTTGCAGGATAAGGGATATGTTCAAAATTGGCAACCTCCCCTATAAGTTCATTCTCGTGAAAATATTTTAAAACTATCTCTTTATGATGCGATGAAGTTTTATATAGTTTTATGATTCCGTGAACTAATAAATAAAGATATTTAGTATCATCTCCCTCATAAAAAACAATATTATCTTTTGAAATAGTATGCTCTGTAGTGAACTTTTCTATTTTATTTAGTGTATCTTCATCCAAATCTTTGAACATATCTATGTTTTTTAATTTTAATTTCATTGGCCCATCTTTACTACTCTATTAATAACTTCATCATAGGAGATACTCTCTTCACTCTTTTTGATGCTGTCTTTTGATTTATGTGCAGAAAAACCATATGCCATTGGTGTAACATTATTAGTGTCGTAAAACGCAGCTCTTGCATCTATAAACTCTCCTGAGTTTACATCTGTCACCCATACTATAGCTTTGTTCTTCCACTCAATATTCTCTTCTTCAAACCAAAGAGCCATACAACCCATATCGTCAAACATATACGTTTTTGATGTATCTGGGTTTCTTATTTGTACAGTGNTTTTTTCTATCACNTACAACCATCACACATCTACTACACATGTCTCTATCCCAGTGAACTTCTGCCACGCCTGTTTCAGCTTTTTTTTCACAAGCTAAAAACACTACTCCAATAACAATAAGTAATAAAACTTTTAGATATTTAACCATCAAAGAAAAACTCCATTTTCTATAAAATATATCGTCACAAATGAACTCAGTAATATAACATAAAGAGTGTTAAATATCAGAGATATTTTATAGTTTTGATCTCTGTCCTCTTTAGCAGACTCAATAAATCCGACAACTAAACCATAGAAAGTCCCTATAAATAGGAGAGCATATATAATATATCCTACAAAATAATAATCACTCTGTAAAAAACAAAATGGGCAATGGTGAGATGGCAATTTGTAGATATATGTTCCAAAAAACACAATCAGAGTCACTAAAGATATAATGACAAAAAAAGCATTACTTATGRMWWWCRGRTNTCTKTTTNTYWWTMWWMTAAAAAAAGATCATTAGTAAAAATACTCCATAAAATATAGAGATTAAAAGTGTAGTATCAAGAGCAAAGATGCTAGATATTGCTGAAGTTGAAGAACTAGAATATAGACTCCCACAACAACTTACCATTTTATCTATCTCAATAGAGCCAAACATAATGCCTTCAAGAATTAACTCAGCCATAAAAAGAAAAAATGCCAAGATAAAAAAGCCGAACTTCTGTTTTGTAAATGGCTGGTTCTCATGTTTCATATCTTCATTATGAAGAACAATCCAATATGCGAATATATATAAGTTAATAATTTTCAGTATAAAGAGAGGTATGCCATACTCTGTTGCATCTACAACCCCTGCCCCACACATAGCTCCGGTTAGTACATTTGAGATCTTATCGAGGGTAAATACAAAAAATAAGAACAGTGGTACTTTAATAATGAAAATATATTTGATAATAGTAGCAGCGAGATAACTCTGTTTTTCTAACTTGTACTGAGATTTACTTACAGAGTTTAGATTCCATTTTAGATATATCTTAACACTTAGTACAAAAGCAATAATACCAAAAAATGCAAAGAGTGCATTTAGTATAAAAATAGCTAAAACTTCAGGTGTAAGAATCACACTAATTTCCCGTTATGCATCTCAATCTCTCTATCTACAAAGTCAAGTCCAAAAAATAGCGGATCATGTGTAGCAACTACTATGGTTTTATTTAGAGCCTTTAACTCACGAAGCATCTCTATAAAGTGAAGAGATAGTTTTTCATCAAGGTTTGCTGTAGGCTCATCAGCGATAATAATCTTAGGATTATTAACATTTGCTCTGGCAATTGCCACACGCTGCTGCTCTCCTCCAGAGAGGTTTTTGATAATAGCATCTGCCTTATGGCTTATCTTAAACATCTCCATTACACGTTGTAGTTTCTCATGGACTTCATCTGCATCAGGATTTAGAGGAACAAGAGGAAGTAAAATATTTTCCCTAACACTAAGAGAAGGTATGAGATTATACTTTTGAAATACAAAACCAATGTTATCTCGTCTATACTCAGATGCAAAGTTATCTGGAAGCTTTGAGATATGCTTAGCATCTACTATCACCTCACCGCTGGTAGGTTTACTAAGTGCCGCAATAAGAGAGAGCACACTACTCTTTCCACTCCCGCTAGCACCCTTCAAGACTACAAGTTCACCCTCTTTTATATTTAGGTTTATATCTTGAAGTGCTATCACCACATTGTTTTTATTTATCTCATATTTTTTTGTTATGTTTTTTAGTTCTATCATTTACTGACTACTCTTCTTTAAAGTCTTTTTCATCTCTTTGTCAAAATCTGATTCTATTTTTTGTACTTTATTAAACTCTTCATATTCACCAAAAGCTTTTTCTTCTGCTTTACTTCTTGAAATTTTACCACTATTTTCAAGAACATTATACTCATTAAATTCAAGAAATTTATTTACAGAGTCTGCTACCTTCTCCATTGTTAAAGTTGTATGCTTTTCTATCATTCTTTCTATATAATCAAAATACGCGCCTACTGCTCTCTCAAGGTTTTTTATATCATCTTCACTGAGATAATTTTTTGCAATTACGGTATCTGATTTTAAAATTCTTCCATCTGGAGAATTTTTCCATGTTTGCAATCCCATAAATGTTTTTGTTTGGTCTGCGTTTTCATAAATAATTTCTGCTGATGTCTGTCCACTAATAGCAAAATGAAATTTATTTTGCACCGTTGCATAAAAGTTTTTTGTTGTTTGAGAATCTCTATCATAATCAACACTACACTCCGCAAATATATCTGTAATTTGTTGGTATATTCTCCTCTCACTAGCACGAATAGAACGAACTCTCTCAAGCAGTTCTTTAAAATAATCTTTACCAAAATAACGACCATTTTTAAGTCTATCATCATCCATAGCAAAGCCTTTGATGATATACTCTCTTAGTATTTTAGTAGCCCAGATTCTAAACTGTGTGGCTTTTGTTGAGTTTACACGATAACCTACTGAAAGAATAGCATCTAAGCTATAGTATTCAACTTCTCTTTTAACATCTCTTGAACCCTCTTTTTGAACTGTTTCCAAAATGGAAATAGTTGACTCTTTTTCAAGTTCTCCATCTTCATATATATTATTTAAATGCTTAGAAATAGCAGGAACATTTACATCAAAAAGTTCAGCTATCCTTTTTTGAGGTAACCAAACAGTTTCATTATGCATATAAATTTCAACTTTTATATCACTGTTGGGTGTTGTGTAGAGTAAGAATTCTGTTAGTTCGTCATTAATAGTTATTTTAGTCATTTATTTGTATATTCCTCTCTTATTATTTATCAAAAATAAACATGTCTGAAAATTTCATATTTAATCTATTTTCAAGTATTGCATTTGAATATATATTCTTTAGCAACTTTATAAGAATCATCCTTTTTCTTTTTATTCAACCATTCGTCATATGAGTATACAGCTATAATAAAACTTAAGGATGCTATCAGTGAAGATACAAAATCAGTTATTTTTATATCTTTAGCAATATTTTCAATATTCATATTACCCGCAATAAAAGCAAATACAAAAATTATTATGAAGACTACAATATAAAAGATATATTTATTCACTGATTATTCTCCTTATTCATAAAACAATAACACATTTAAAAGTCAAACCACAAAAATATTGCAATTTGCCATATTTACCTTATTACCTCGTCAGCATCTAGAGTAGCTGTCTTCCATGATGGGATAATAGTCGCTGCTATATAAATAGGAACACTTAGGAAAAAGACTAAAAAGAGTGTCTGAACATCAAAAAGAAATGGAAGTTCAAATGATGTCTTTAACTGTGAATATCCTGTAAATATATTTTGTATTAGTGGAGCTTGAAAGATATATACAAACATAAATGCTAAAATAACACCTACTATGTAAGCTATAAAAGAGATAATAAAGCCCTCATAGAACTTCTCCTTAAGCACATCGTCAACTCTCCAGCCAATAGCTTTAAGTATTCCTATTTCTCTCTTCTCTTCACTGCTTAGTCCACTTGCTTTGTCATAAATGATTATGAAAAATGTAAATAGTGAAATAATAAAGAGGGCTAAAAATATTCCACTCTTATAATCAAATATATTTTGATAAGATATCTTTAAATCATTCTTAGTGATTATCCTGCTATCTGGGAAAATCAACTTTATCTTAGCTGCTATAGTCGCTACTTCATCAGGGTTTGAGACCTTTACGACTATGTCTGTAGCCTTTGATTCGTCTATATCAAATATCTCTCTAACATTATCTTTTGACATAACTATCATGTCGTTAGACTCTAGTTGAGTATCACCGTCAAAGACCCCTACTATATCTACTTTTTTAAGAGTTCCGTCTGGTTTTATAAAGTTAAAGTACTCTTTATAGTAGTTCTCATTCATTGTCTTTTTAACTCCACTACCGACAACCATAAAACTATTTTCACTATCACCTAAATCTCCACTCTTCACCACTTTAGCAAGTGACTCTTTATACTGAGTTTCAAACTCATTAACTCCCACTATTGAGAAGTTTACACCGGCATTTTCAAAGTAGTAATAACCCCAAACACGAGCTACAACATCTACAACCCCTGTAATCTCTAATATCTCTTCTTGCACATCTACATCTATATCATAGTGTCTGCCTGCTTTTATCTTTTGAACTACTATTTCAGGAAGTGCGTCTACTGTAGAGTTTAACTCATATTTAATGGAGTTAGTTATAAAAAAAACACTCGTTAAAAGAAAGATAAGAAGTGTCAAAATAGTTGTGATAAAAAAGCTTTTGTATTTTTGTCTAAGTATCGCATTTATCGCGTACTCAATAAGGTAGAAGTTGATTTTATTGCTCATTGGCATGTCCATTTATAATATGAGAGTGTGAGTAGGTATAAGTCGATGGAAAATACTCTCTTAGGCTTCCATCATCTTTATATATAGAAAACATATCGCTCATGCTTCTGTGTCTAATGAAAGTAGCTTCAGTAGAGATAGCCAAATCTGGAAGACCGACAATAGATACAAACTCTTTTCTTTTATCTTGTGACTCTTGGCTAAGAGTTTTTGTAGAACTAAGATAGATGCCCTCTACGACTAAAATAGCCACAAGAGARAAGAGTATAAACAACAAACGAGGAGTTTTGGGAGTGTAGAGATATTTATTCATCTAGTTTAAGTACTTCATCTACTTGTATTGCATCAAACTTTAAGACTTTAAGACCTTTGTGATCCATACTAAATATCTTTGCATCTGAGAGTCTCTCAAAAGGTATAAGTTCATCTCCCATTGGTCCATATACATCACTGCCTATTACAAAGTAAGACTCTCGTGCTTCTATAGCTTTTTGAGAGTAGTAATCTGTAACCAATACTTTAGAGATGCCATCTTTATGTTCAAAATAGTATTTCATGAGATCTTTTACGCCGTCAAAAGAGTAGTGTTTGTCAGCATAAAATATCTGTGCTGCCCATTTTGGATACTTGTATACAAACATACCACATACCGGACACTTTTCATCATCTGTCACATGGATTTTACCCTTCACATCATCCAAGTCACCAAAACGTTTTACTTCCCAAAGATAAAGAGCTAATGCTTGTAGATGCTTCTCTTTAAGTCCCTTACWAAGTTTATTATTTTTTATATCAGCTTTTAGCTCATTTATCTCTATGTAGTTTGTAGCATCTATATCTTTAGAACATTTTTTTTCAAAAATTTTTTTACCCATAGGGTATATTTTTTTAACTTTTTTCTTCTTTATGGCTTCATTGTCAGATGCAAGAGATTTTTTTACAGACTTCATAGCTACATCAAATGAGACTATTTTACCCTTATATTTTTGTGCAAATTTTTGAGCATCAGATTCTAAAGCAAAAGCCATTTTACTTGTCTTACTCATTGTTCCTTTTACTTTAGAACCTAAAACATAATAAGCGGTGTTCGCATCTATAAGCATCTCTGTAGAAGCGTCAATAACCTTGATGCTAGAACTATCTATGCCGTACTCTTCTTTGTCCATAATCAGACATCTCATAGAACAGTATTGTCTTGAAGTTTTATTATGAAGTTGTGAAGTATGGTTTGTCTTGTAAAACATTTTTAGGTTCATTCCACAAACTGGACACCAATGTTTTTCATGTCCTTTTTGGATAAGTAGAGGTTCTTTGGAGGCTACTTTAGAAAAGCTTTTTGCATTTAGATTTAATGAAGAGAAAATTAGTAGAGTACTTAGTATAAATATTTTTAATATTGTCATAAAATTCCTTAATTACAGAAGTATTATTCTATCTGAAATTATTTATGGTAACTTGAAAAGCACCGAGACTATAGCTAGTATAGCCTCGATAATTGCAGTTATTGTCTATCTTCTACCTAAATAAATACCGACAGCTTGAAGTTTTTTACCCTTCATATCTCCACAGATCTTACTTGATTTAACAAATGCTTTAGCCTCRGCAGTAGAGTTAAATGTAGTATCAGTTTTCTTACACATCTTGTTGTACATCATCTCACCTTTTTGAGCCRTTTTTGCTTGCTTTTTAGCAATCATCTTCATCTCTTTTTCTAGGCTTTTTGAAGCTATCNTATATGTATTTTCAAAGTTTCTTATTTTTCCGCCAAATTTTTGGGCAAACTTTTTAGCATCTTTTTTCTTAGCAAAAGCATACTTACTATTCATAGTCATAGTACCTTTTTTACTACTTCCTACAACATAAGTAGCAGTTCTGGCATCTATAAATTCAAGACTTTTAACATCAACAACAATAATATTTTTTAAAGTACCTTTGTTTTTCATATTTGTCTCTGCTAAACAGTGAAGTGAACAGTACTGCTCTACATTGTCACCATGAGTGGCAGCATGGTTTGTTTTGTAAAACATAGGAAGAGTCATACCACAAGACACACAGAACATCTTAGCTTTTCCGCCTTGCATTATGGTAGCTTTATTCATACTTACACTTTGAAACATCTTCATCTGCTTGTTAGCTTGAGGAGTTTTACCCTCACCCATTGCACCAAAAACTAAAGTACTCAGTACTAATATACCAGCAATTATCTTTTTCATTCTATCTCCTGTTCTTATAATTTACATAATCATATACTATAAATGTTAAAAAAGTGTTAAGTTTATGAAATATTTCTAATTTATGTA
>NVRL01000037.1 GCA_002732645.1 Sulfurimonas sp.
GAAATCTATGAATGATATAAAAGCTAAATATGGATGCAGTACTGTTAAAACAAAATCAAAAGAAAGAATTAGTGCATAAGGTATCTTTATTTGTTCCATAATCCCTTAAGGTTTATGGAACTTTGCAGTTTTAACTTTTTGAACACTTTGTGGAACACGGAAAACTAATATGWRYMCTTTGTAWKMYARWWAYAAKAKRTTWWTGAATNAANAAKAYTRTCTACTTTATAGGGGACATTCCAGTTTCAATCTTCTGCATCAAAGAGAATCCTATAACTTGTGCTACGACCAGCCTTTCCTTCTACTTTTCCAATCAATCCATGTTCGAGTAATTTATTAATTTGTCTATTTGCTGTCATTGGTATTGTGTTTGTAATTTCTCTATAATCAACATTTGAAAATTCACTATTGCCACCCCGAGAAAGCTTATTGATAAAGCCATTAAGAAACTCAGTATGTCCTTTGCTTAAATTTATCATTCTGCATCTATCCCAAAACTTAGCCTTTTTCACAATAAATAGCACATCTTCATAAGTTTTCTCCAAAGTACTAATCAAAATATCAATATTCCACTCTATCCAATTAGTAAAGTCAAAATGTCTATTTTTATGAAGATTGGTAGTCATATCTAGCATCTCATAGTATTGGGCTCGTTTTATATAGATTGTTGTTGACATGGAATAGGTTTTATGTTCCTCCTTTAAATCTTTAGAGAGTACATAATCTGCTATAGCTCTGGAGATTCTCCCATTTCCATCATCGTAAGGGTGCATAGAAACGAACCATAGATGTGCTAATGCACTTTTAATATAGGGATCATCATTGCTTTCGTTGCAATATTTAATTAATGCATCTATATCTTTTTTAAGAAGATGATGAGGAAGAGCAAGATATTTAACAATTGCCCCTGCTCGATTAAATGCATTTTCAATCACTTTCATATCGTCGTAATCTCTAAATTGTGCGATCTTAATCTTTTTAACACCTTCATAGCCACCACTATCAGCGAAAAGTGCGTTGTGCCAACCATGTAGTCTAGGAACAGACAATAACTCATTATTTTGATGGCTATCCAGCATAAGGGCAACGAGGTTATCAGTATGCCTTGTAGACATGTCCTCTGATGAAATATAAGCTTTATTAATTGCTTTAGCTACAGAGTCTCTTACTGAGTCTCTGTGTAAGTATTCACCTTCAATTTGAGAGGTATTWATWATTTCATTWGTTAGRTTRGTTATTTCAAGTTCATCAARTTCATCTTTRTTRGCWAYAGMAAGAACACCAGATACTAGACCTCTAAGATATTCTACTCGTTTTAACTTCTCTGATAACCTTTCTCTATCATATAAAAAATTTGGATAGTTTTCATGTTCCCATATCCACTTCTTAGTAATGTCTGTCATGATATTCTCACCTATGTTATGAATAGTTTATATAATAATAACATATTTTGTTGTGATTAATTAATTTATTCATAACATATTTCAATTTAAGCTCATTAAGAGCAGTATCAGTGGGTGCATAGGTCGCCACTTCAACAGCATCATTCATTGGTTTCATTTGAGAAACCACTATTTCCTGATCGACACTATTAATTACCAATGTTTTACTTTAGCCATTCTGTTTGAATCCAGCCATGCCCATTTTGAGCTATAGATATTTTAGTATATTTTTACTTTGGAATTTTTTGGAAGCAAAATACAGTGTATAGATTCATGGAAGAGTTTAGTTCTTTTTTTTACACCATATTTAGACATAAACGAGAGATGAATCCCCTCCATTATCTTCTCCAATAGTATTTTTGTTTTCACACATCAATGGTGTGTGATTAATTACCACTTCATCTGAGAATCCTGTTAGCAATGCTATACTTACCATTATTGTCCTTTAAATTTATCTACAGGTTGTGAAACAAAGGAAAAAAATTCTATTTTTAATTCTCCGCTTAAGCAACATTTTGTAAGTTATGTAAGATATTTGACAATTAACACACAAAGTGTGATTTAATTTGAACATACAGTATTAAACGAACATTCAAACTTTAAGACTTTTATAGAGTTTCTCTCTTTTTTTGTAAAAACATGACAATATATCGTGTTTTTTTCACATTAACCTACAAATAATGTGTGAGTTAATTATGTGCTTTAAAGTTGTTTTACATATAATGTAGTTGAATAAAGAGTTATACAAACACAAAACATAGGATAAATATGCTTCAAGCAATTCACTTTAAAAATATTGTAGAAAATGTTGAAAATAAATTCAAAGCACTTCCGATTACTATTTCAATATTAGACTCTGTAGATACAGCTTCCAGAAATGCTATGGCAAAGATGAATAAGGGAATTAAAAAGCATTCACTTATTGGGGTATTGTTTTGTAATCCAAATACAACTTTTTGTAAAAATGAAATTTTAGATAACTTAAATTTCTTTCATCACAGTTCAGCTGACGCAATTGATTTTTATTGTTGTGGATATGGAGCCTATTGGCCAGAAGAAGAGTATCTAGACCAGAAAGTTGTAACAAAGATTGATGGTACTGATTGGCAATATAGCGACAAAGCCCTAGTTGATGTAATCATAGAGTTCGAAACATACACAAAATGGAGATATAGTGGTGAAGCCGAGCTTCTATTGCTAGATGTCTCTCCATCTAATAATTCATCATTAAATATTAATAATGCAATAGTCTGCAATTTAGAGAAAATGCAAAAGGACAAAGCCTTTTCATCAGTTCGTGCGTTTATTCAAAACCTTATTAGATATGCTTCTTCTGATGATAATGCCAACCCATGGAAATTAAGTGACAAACAAGGCGGTACTATAGCAGTAGACTTTTTGAAAGAAACCCTTATTGGACTTCTTCCAAAAACTTTACAAACAAGCTATCGTAAAGCCGAAAACTTTGCAATAAGAAAAATACAACTAAWRAGTTAAAGTTGTACAACATACTTAAATGTATAACAAATTCGTGGAACGCAATAGTTTACCCTAACGGGAAAACTATCGCTCACGACGAACGTTAGCTTACATAAATAAACTATTGATAAAGGATACAGGATGGAAATTAGCACAATTGATATCATATTAATAATATCAACATTACTTAATTTTTTCCTTTTAAATAAGCTATCAAAGAGAAATGATATTCCTTATTTGGAAGAAAAAATAAGTCAATTAGATGAACATTTAGAAAAAAGTGTAGTAAAGAATAAAAAATTTATAAAAAATTTCAATTTCCACAATGAAATGTTAATAAACAGTATAATTTATCATCTTCATGCTAGTGGTACTTCACATATTGACAAGATATGGGAGACATATAATTCAGAAGTGAAAGAAGAATGGCCTGAAGATAAGGCTTGGCCTTCATATTTACCAATAGAAGGTAATCCTGAGCAAAAATACCCTAAAATTAACTTAGAAGAATATAACCAGTGGCTATGTATGATAAAAGGTAATACATATAAAAAATATCCCAGCGAAGTTATTAATCACGATTATATTTGGAAAATGAAGTGAGTAATATCTTCAGTGAAAATCCGGAGTGGGCTATTGGTAGCTGCATTGCAATATTTATCGCGTTCGCTACTCATAGATTTGCTATGCATAGAATTAATATGGAACACTTCAGAAAGAAGGCCAATGCTTTTGAAAGCGCCATAAAACGGGAGTTTGCCGAAATATACCCAATTCAAGCCCAGTGGCCTGAGAATGTAGATGATTACTTTAGAAGTATATTTCCTACTCTTCAAGCTGCTGTCAGCGAGTTCAGGGAAGCCCTTCCAAAAAGTAAAGCTTCCGCTTTCGATGAGGCGTGGTTCATCTATCGTCTTGGACGTGACGGGCGTGAAATAGATCAGCAATGTTATTTTCAATATATGGGTTTTCAGAATTCTGAGAAGCCTTATATTGAGCCTAGGAAAGCATTTAAAGAGAATGTTGATAGTCTTTTGAGTTTTACAAAAGAAACCTAACAACACCTTGGAGAGAAATAGTTTACCCTAGCGGGAAAACTATTTCTCAAGTCAACCGTTATATTGAAAAAGGCACCAATGCAAAATAATTTCGTAAAAATATTATTAATATTACTGACTAGTATTATATTAGCATCAGCAAATGACAAAAATGATACTAAATTTCAATGGGTAGAAAGTGGCTTAGGAGATAGTGAATTTTTAAAACCTAAAAACTGGTTTGTAAAAGCAAGCTATCAAAAAGGACATTATGCTTTATTTATTTCAAAAGAAAAAATCAGTAAAGACCAAAACTTTACAACTGGATTTACTTTAAATTTCAATAGTCATATTAGCAAAAAAACAGATAATATTCCATCAGAATATGCTAAACAATGGATACAAAATATATCGAAATTAAAGAATAAAAAAGTTATTGTTAAACCATGGGAATTTACCAATAATATTTTAAAAGCTTTTGGAATAAGAGTAAAAGATAATGAAAAGATTATTCATTATATGTTAATAGCTAACGATAATACAGATTCATTATTTATAATGTTATTTGAATCACCATTAAAACAATGGGATGAAGAATGGAAAATAGGTAATAACATAATGAATAATCTAAGATTAGATACAGAAATATAACAAGACATAGGAGCTAATAAGTTACCTAGCGGTCACTTATTAGCTCTATYCAAACGTTAGCTAACATGTCAGCATATATTTATAAAAGTTTAATTTTTTGATATAATGTTAATATTCTTCAATAGAGGATAACGGTACTGCCTTTTACCAGTTAGCAATAATTGGTTTTCAGTTACGACGTGTCGTACTGATGGGGTGAAAGTGTCAAAACTTTCTCAACCATGTGATAACTTACTTTTACTTGGGTTGGTACCGTGAAAGAGCAAGAGTTTACTCAAGCTCTTTTGTATAGGAATTTTTATGGAATTAGAAAAACAACTTGCTATTAGTATTAAAGAAGAAGCAGAAAAATTAATCACTAGGTATCATGAATATCATAATAGAGTTCACATTGAAAGTAAAAGAAATAAAAAACGCTTAGGTGACTCAGCTCCAGCAAAAGAAATTCACACCCCAGACTATTGGTCACATGATAAAAAATTTAATCCTTTTTATGTTAAAAATAAATATAAAAGTATCGCAAAAAGTATCGCAAAGAAAATTATCAATCGAACATATATTCCTAATAACCCCTATATAAAATCCGTAGAAAAATCAGATGGAGGAATAAGAAAAGTTTCAATTTACCAAATTCCAGATGCTGCCATTTCTAAACTATTTTTTAATCGACTTTTAGTAAAAAACAAACATCGCTTCAGTTCATTTTCATATGCTTATCGTAATGATAGGAATGTTCATTTTGCTATTCAAGATATATCTGTTGATCTTCGTAGAAATGAAAGAACTTTTTTAGCTGAATTTGATTTTTCAGATTTCTTTGGTTCTATTTCTCATAAATTTTTAGAGAGCCAATTTACAGAGAATGGTTTTTTTATTAGTCCAGAAGAAACATTTATTATAAAATCTTTTTTAAAGAACCGAAAAGTAGGAATTCCACAAGGTACATCAATTAGCTTATTTCTTGCAAATTTGACATGTTGGAGTTTTGACCAAAAGCTCGAAAAAGAAGGTGTTAAATTTTCTCGCTATGCAGATGATACAATTGTATGGTCTCCTGAATATTCTAAAATTTGCAACTCATTTGGTCATATAAACGAATTCTCAACAGAAGCTGGTATTCAGATAAACCCTTCTAAATCAGAAGGAATATCTTTACTTACAAAAAAAGGATTACCAGCTGAAATTTCTGAAAAAAATAGTTTAGACTTTTTAGGATATACCATTTCTGTAGAAAATGTATCTATTAAAAATAAATCTGTAAAAAAGATGCAAAAGCAAATTTCTTATATTCTCTATAGAAACTTAATTCAACCACTTAAACAATCATCACTTGCTGGACAAACTATCCCTAATAGAATCAAGGATAAAAACTTTTTAACTGCAATTTTAGAAATTCGTAGATATATGTATGGTGGTCTCAGTAATAAACAAATGAAGGATTATTTATCTGGTCGCTCTAATAGAATTTATTTTAAAGGAATTATGAGTTTTTATCCTCTAGTTGATGATGTTGAGCAATTAACAAAACTTGATGGTTGGCTACTATCTGTAATCCATCGCTCAATTAAGTTAAGAGCAAAACTACTTAATAAATGGGGGCATAATTGCGATAGAAATTTTCCATTTAATCAAACTAGGAATAATTTATTAAAAACTTGTTCAAAGAAGAAAATATTTGGTAAAAAACTATTAGAAATACCAAGCTTTCTATTAGTTCATAAAACTTTAAAAAAAGGGTTAGTTGAATCAGGAATAGAACGGATTATGAATCCTGACTCATTATATTATGACTATTAATAACATTAGTATCATACTAGCTAACAAAACCTCGAGGCTGTGAAATAACTAAACCTAAACAGTCTCATAAATTACAAAAATTCTAACACAAATACCTTAATATTAATCATATTTGAACTCCTAAAATAGTATAATATCACTATTAATAGTTCGTAGTATAGGGACTTGAAGAGGTGTTTATGAGTGAGAAATATAAAGAGGGATTAAATCGTAATCAACAACTACTTTTTCCTCCAAGTCTTGATGAGTATGTAGGTGAGAATAATCCTGTAAGAGCGATAGATGATTATGTTTCGCTCTTAGATTTAAAAAGACTAGGTTTTAATGATACTTCAAACTCTCTATCTGGTCAAAAGTCTTACTCTCCTCAACTACTATTAAAAATATATATATATGGCTATCTCAATAAAATACGAAGCTCTCGTAATCTTGAAAAAGAAAATAGAAGAAACATAGAACTGATGTGGCTAACATCAGGACTAAAACCAACTTATAAAACAATAGCTGACTTTAGAAAGGATAATCCAAAAGCTCTTAAACAAGTATTTAAAGAGTTTATACTTCTTTGTAAAGGCATAGGGCTTATCGCTGGAGAGTTAGTAGGACTAGATGGTGCATTTTTAAGAGCTAATGCTTCTAAAAACACTCTTATCATGAAAAGAACTATAGATGAGTCTATCAAACAAGCAGAGTCATCTATACAAGAGTATTTAACTACTTTAGCATATAGTGATGAAGAAACAGTAACTAATAAACTTTCTAAAAATTTACCTAGGAATTTAGAAAAACTCTTAAAAAAAAAGCAAAATCTCAATCTGATTTAGCACTTCTTAAAAGTCTCAATAGAACTCAGTACAACCGAACTGACCCAGATGCAAGAGTAATGACTAAACCATCTCATAATCTTATGGCATATAACTCACAAATATGTATTGATGATAATATAAATACAGTAGTACCGCTAGTAAGAACAGGTCAAGAACTAAAAAACAAAGGTAAGTTCACTAAAGATATGTTTATCTACGATAATGACAAAGATGCTTATGTATGTCCGAATAATAAATTAGTTTCCAAAACTTCATCTTTAAATCAATCATACGAGAGAACTATGTACTTATATAGAAGCTCTCAAACTGACTGTAATGCCTGCCCAATAAAAGATAAATGTTTAGGTGAARAGACTAAAAATAAACAGACTCAAAGATGGGAACATCAAGAACTACTTGATAACTACAATGCAAAAATGCAAACAGATGAATCAAAAGCTATCATCAAAAAAAGAAGTTCAATAGTTGAACACCCATTTGGAACAATCAAAAGGAGCTTAGGTTGGGATCACTTTTTAGTTAGAAGTAAAAAGAAAGTAGCTGGTGAAAACGCTCTTATTATGTTTACATATAATTTTAAACGCTTACTTAATCTCATAGGGATAGCTCTGTTTAGAAAACTGATGATAGCCATCAAAGATGGAGACTTAAGCGGTATAAGAGAAGAGATAGCTCTTCATATCGCTAGTTTTAGGCTCTATACAGCTAAAATTATTGCAAATATTTTTATAGTACAATTTAGGCAATATAATTGCCTATAATTGAGTATGAATTATAAAATTATGAGTTGTGGGATTTGATTATTTCACAGTCTCCTAGCAGTGAACGCAAAGCGTCACTGAAGTAAAACGTTGTATCTATAGTTTGTAAAAATTTCAGCAACTATTGCAAGCTTTAAAATGAAAAGGAAAGAAGAGAAATGGCTAAATTAGAAATGAATGGTTCATACCCTCTGACAAGAGAAAGTATTGACAAAGAAATCACTAAAAAATCTGCAGGTAATTATGCCTTTGGATATCTCAAAGATGAAACATTTTACATAAAATATGTTGGTCGTTCAGATACAGATTTGAATAATAGAATTAAACATGGTGTTGGAGATTATAAAAAATTTAAATTCTCATATGCTTCAAGTCCAAAAAATGCTTTTGAAAAAGAATGTCAAAATTATCATGATTTTGGAGAAGATAAAAAACTTGATAATGATATACATCCAGATCGTCCAGATAGTTCAAACTGGGAATGTCCAGTTTGTGATATTTTTGATTAAGTTGAAAAGTTAAGTGAAACCCACTTAACTTTTGATATAATATTGTAATAAAATAAATTATTGAGGGTTCATTTATGCAAACTTTAGCAGTTCAAGTTCAAGATGATTATGTTCAAAGTTTTATGAATTATGTTAATAATCATAGTGAGAATATCACTATATCAAAAGATAAAAACTTAGAATTTGACCCATATTTTTATGACAGACAAAAAGAATTACATCAAATCAAAAGTGACATTGATAATGGTAAAATTCAAATGATAGAAAATGATGATTTTTGGGATGATATGGATAATTTTGTAGAAACTTTACAAAAATGAGAATAATAAATAATCCAGATTTCTCAAAAGAGTTAAAAAATATACTTATATATATAGCAAACGATAAACCTTCTGCAAGTAAAAAATTTCTAAAAGAGCTAAAAGATAATATAAAATTAATTTTAGATAATCCATATATGTATCCACCATCATATTATTTTGATGATAAAAATGTCAGAGATATGACATATAAAAAATATACTATTGTTTATCAAATTAGCTTAGAAAGAAACACTATTGAAATTATGAAAATTTTCAATCAGAATAAACCTTCATAACAGTTCATATACAACAAAGCATAGGAACACAATAAATTACCTACGGCAATTTATAGCTCTATTCAACCGTTATCCTCTCATACATGACACCTTGTCAACAACCTCTTAGTTTTGGAACACAGAGTACTTTAGTGAGTTTTCTGTGTTCCACAAAGTGTTCAAAAAGTAAAAACTGCAAAGTTCCACAAACCTTAATGGATTATGGAACAAAAAAAGTGAGCTTTTAAATTATATATTTAAAGCTCTATAGATAAATAAGATTCAATTTCAGCTTCGAGAACTGCTTCAGTAAGTTGTTTCATAAGTCATTTCTTTATAATTTAATATTCTATCGGTCTGACACATGAATATCAAACTTGATGCTTCTTTAAATATTTTATTGTGCGTCTAACAACAAGATGATTCTTTACTTGARGATGTAGTTCCACATGAAGAATCTCCACAAGAACCTCTTTCTGTGTAATCAATACCATAATCAGCTAAAAAACTTGTGATATCTTCCGTACAGCATACACCTCTTGGATTTGCTTTTTCACAAACAGATTTTCCTGATGAARSAANATCWMNATANTNNNNGAGCAAWAYTKTSKWNTTWAWTAKNNTTWCYNTMTSYRYTRNATTTYRTWTWASWWKTCNTWYTWCAMKMRCNCAARKRWRNTMTMKSSRYYGTCATTTTTAACTGCAACTTTCAACTTAACATCCTCTTGATTATAGAATTCAGTTCCATCATTTGAGTAATATACTGTGTTACACTTAGGTGTATTACAAAAATTAAAATCATCTTTTGATGCGACTAAATTTTCAACTGGTTCTATGCAACCACAAGAACTACTTTCTTTTTTATCTGTAAATTTCATTATTAATCCTTTTTTTGTGAGTTCATTGTATATGACGTAACAAAGCAAAAAAAGGTTGCAACCTTTTTAATATTTTTATCGTCATATATAAAAAGATTCAATTAAAAGGTAAAATAACATATGAATTTATCAAAAGAACAAGAGATAGAGAAACTATACGAAAAATTTAGAAAACCGTTATTTAGATTTATATCTTATAAGGTCTCAGATATCCATAGTGCAGAAGAAATTCTTAATGATGTATTTTTTAAAGCTGCAAAATCCATAGAATCTCTCAAGGAAAAGACAAAAGTTCAAAGTTGGTTATATAAGATAGCTTCTAATTTAATCATTGATTATTATCGCCGAAAAAAAGAGCTATACATTGAAATTGAAGATGATATGTCAATTGAAGATGATTCCAATGAAGAAACAATATTTGACGAGCAAAACAACTTAAAACTCTCAACCGTAAAATCTCAGGTAAAAAGAGGTAAGGAATCTATGAAATCTTTTTTTGAACAATGCTGTACATTTGAAAAAGACAGATTAAATAATACGCTACAGTGCATGCCAAACAATAGCTGTAAAAACTGCTGAGACAAATTCTAGCTCAAATGTACGAAAGTCGTTTACCAGCTAAGCTCAAAACGGCTTCCAACACCTAACTCTGAACTTACATCTATCCCTATCTTAAACTCATCACATATCTGTTTTACGATGCTTAGCCCTACTCCAAAGCCTCCCGCAAGAGTTGAACCTCTATGGTATAGTCTAAATATATCATCTATTTTTTCTTTCTCTATCCCCACACCCTCATCTTCTATGCTAAAAAAACCATCTTTTAAGACAATAGTTATAGTAGTGTCAGGCATAGAATATTTTATGGCATTTGATATAAGGTTTGAGAACAAAAGCTCTACTCTTGTATCTACTGCTTTGAGGTTTGAGTCTTGCAGGTCTGTTTTTATGTTTATATTTTTAGCATGGCTAAGTTCTGAATAGTACTCTACACTTTGGATTAAAATAGCTTTTAGGTTTAGCATCTGCTTCTCTTGTTTAGTATCGCTAAAATTCAAGTAAGCAAGTGACTTATAGATGCTGTAGAGCTGTTTTGTTGAGATAGAGATGTTTCTTAGTATCTTCTCATCATAACTCTTTTTCTGCATAGCTCGCGAAGTACTCATGCCAAGTGCTGTGATAGGTGTATTTAACTCATGAGAAATATCTTGTATAAAAGACTCTATCTCTTTTACTTTTTGGTGTATCGGGCGCATAAATAGACGTGAAAGTATCCATGAGATAACTACTATAGTCATAAATATCAGAGTAATCGCAACAAGTACATTTGTTTGCAGAACCTTTAACTCTTTATGATACTCATTAGTTTTTACAAGTACATACTCTATTGCCAAGTGTTCTTGCGGTGCAGTAGATATAAGTATTTTAAATCCATCAGATTCAAAATACTTTTTATCAAATACTCTATTCTCTTTTGCAGGTATTAGAAGATAGTCATAATCTTCCTCAGTATCGGGAAGAATAAGAGGCGATACCGTCATATGAGCGTTTATAATAAGACCAGAAATTCTATCGGCTAGATGCTGAAGTTTATAGTAGGTACTGTTTTCAAGTGAGTTCTTTTGTGCACTAAAGTACCAGTAACCAGAAAGAAGTGTAAAGAGCAGAGATGAACCTAAGTATAGRGCTAAAAATGAGTAAAATGATTTTTTCTCTAACCTATTCAAACCTATACCCTTCTCCACGAATATTTAGAATATGCTCTTTACCGACATACTTTCTAAGGTCTTTTATAAGAGTACGAACTGCATCGCCAGATGGCATCTCATCATATTCCCAAAGGTTTTGTAGCATCTCATCTACACTTACTACACGATGACGATTTTTGTATAGATAGTGAAGACAAGCACTCTCTTTATTACTAAGATGCTGAGAGCTGTCTTCTTTTTTCAGTATATGATTTTGTGTGTCAAACTCTATACTCTCACATATTTGTACTAATAAGCTTAGTCCAAAATGTCTTTTGATGTTTTCTATTCGCTGAGTTAATTCTTCAAGGTCAAAGGGTTTTTTTATAAAGTCATTTGCACCTGATTCAAATGCAGCTTTGAGATGTTTAGTATCATGAAAAGCGGTAATAAAAATAGTTGGAGTCTCATCATTAAAACTTCTAAGTTCTTTTAAAAGTGTAATGCCATCACCATCTGGGACATTTATATCAAATATATACAAGTCGTAGTTTATCTTCTCACTAAGTACAAGTGCTTTTTTCATGCTATATGTATGAGTCACACTGTATTCTTYTTGTAAAAAGTCGACCAGAATATCTGCTAAGACTGTGTCATCTTCTAGGAGTAAAATTTTCATGGAGTATTATAACACACAAGAGTCCTCTAAAAAGTCCTCACGATTTACTCACAAACTATACATATAATTATTATATATACAACTAAAAGGAGTATATTATGCATACTTTTGGAATACTCGGAATGGGACTGGTATGGTTAGTACTACTGTTATTTATCGTGGCTATTATTTATTACAAAGACAGAGACACTGAAAGCGAAGTAAGCGCAAAAGACATACTTGACAAAAGGTTAGCCAATGGTGAAATCAATGAGAAGGAATACAAAATTATTAGAGATAGTCTAAGACTATAGTATAATGTCTTTAGAAAATTCTCTAACTTAAGCAGACGTTAGAAATAGCAATATTGATTAAACTTATATTGGAATCATTTATGCTTGTACTTTTCCATCAAAGGATTTTAGATGAGTAGATTAATTAACCTTAGCAAAAAAAACGACCCGTTAAAAGACTGGGAAGATAAAGATCTCATAAGAAGAAAAAAATCTAATATCTCATTTTTAGAAGAACAAAAAACTTATAATAATTCTAAACCTAAAGTCTACGAATCTCCAAAAGACATAGCAAGAATAGCCGAATTACTGGCAACCAAAGATGAAATAAGAAAAAGTTTGGCATCTAACGTTCCATTTACAAGCACACAAGAGAACCTACTTATAGAGAAGAGAAGAAAAGAACTTTTAAACGTTAAGAAAATTCTACAGATGTAAGTGAGTACCCACTSACAAACCCCTCACAAACAACCAGTATAATTCTTTTATAAATAACRAAAGGATTCAAAATGAAAACGATAGCAAAAATATTTTTAGTAGCTCTTCTAGCAGTTAGCACAATGCAAGCAGCGGCTTTTGAAAAAGTAGCGAAGTCAAGATCAGCAAAAGTAACAATTAGCTCTGAGAAGCCAATTACAACTGGTTATAACGATTTGAACATTGTTATAGACAAAAAGTTTGCAGATGCAGTGGTTAGCATTAAAGTGTTTATGCCAGCAATGCCTGGTATGCCTTATATGGATAATACAGCAGAGGCTAAAAACCTTGGCGGGGGGAAATATAAGACTAACGTAAACTTTTCAATGGGTGGTACTTGGCAGATACATATCTTCATCACTCCAAAAACTGGTAAAAAAATCAGAGTTAAGACTTCTGTAAATATCTAAGGACAAACTATGAAAGCTCTACTTATATTTTTACCTTTGCTTATTTTACCACTTCTACTAAGTGCTACTTCTCTATCAACTTTGATAGAGAATGCAAAAGCAAATCATACCTCACTTGAAGCAATAGAGAAACGTCTGAGTGCAATAGATAACGAGTATGAAGTAACTAGGAACTTTGCAGATCCGGAGCTTTCTTTTAGTCTTAGTGATATCCAACTAAATGATCCTACTAACCGCTCAATAGAACCTATGCAATACACTGCTCTAAATCTTAAACAAAAAATTCCATACTTTGGAAAAAGAGATGCAGCTTCTAAAAAAGTAGCCGCTAAAAAAGCAAAAGTAGGTTTTACTCTCTCTCAGGCTAAAGTTAAACTTGTTGAGTCTATAAAACTAACGGCTTTTAGTATCTGGCAAGTAGAAGAACAACTTAAAATAACAGATGAGTACATCAAACTGACTCGTCAAAATATAGAGCTTTACACTGCGTACAGCACAAGTGATACAAAGGCCCACATGGGAATCATGTCTGCCGAACTTTCACTATCACAACTTAAAATAAAAAGAAGTAGACTTCAAAGCTTACTGACTGGACTCTACAAAAAGGTTAGTTATCTTAGTGCTACAAGTGTTGACTCACTGGAAGTTCAGATGCAAGTGAACGAGCCAAGAGAATTAACTTTTTACATAGATGCCTCTCATGAAAGCAGTGCCTACAAAGTAAAAGAGGCTATAGTAAAAGAAGCAGAAGCAGACCTTAAAATAAAAGAGTTAGCAGGCAATGTTGACCCTTTTGTTCAAGTAGGCTACTTCTACCGTGAGTCTTTCGAGGACTACATGAATATAAATGTAGGTTTTGCACTTCCCATCTATGGAACACAGGACTCAAAAGAGGAAGCTTCTAGAAAACTAGCTCTTGCTACAAAAAGCGAAGTGGCTGACTTTAAAAACTCACTTGATTCAAAAGTAGCAGCAGAGTATGCAAAACTTCTAGACTCATATAGAGTCTATAACATCATAGAAAAAGAGAGTCTGCCACAGATAGAACATATGTTTGATTTAACAAATACTTCTATCAAAAGTGGTTCTGACCTTTTTATATATATAGAATTACTGGCTAAAAAACTTCGTCTAGACGAACAGAGCATCCAAGCGGTTGCTTCTTACTATAAAATTACTGCATCACTAGATGCACTCATAGGAGTAGAGCAATGAAACTCTTACTAATAATACTTATCTTTTTCTCATTGCTAGATGCAAAAGACAAAACGGTAGAACAACTATTTAATGTACAAACTACAAAAGTCAAACTGGTATCAGATGCCAAAAGTATAAAAAGCTTTGGATTTGTAACAGTCGATGAGTCAAGAGTATACGATGTTAGCCCAAGATTTGGTGGTTTTGTTGAGACTCTATATGCTGATAAAACATACAAAAAAGTAAATAAAGGTGAAAGACTTGTAAAGGTTTACTCTCCCGAAGTTCTAAAAGCAAAAGATGACTACCTAAACACTATCCACTATACAAAAGAAAGACCAAATAAGACTATGCTTTCAAGTTCTAGAACAAAACTATCTCTTTTAAACATCCCAGATGCTGAAATAGAGCAAATAAAAAATAGCAGAAAAACAACTTCTTTTACGACTATAAACTCACCTGCTAATGGCTATATTTTTAAAAAAAATCTTAACAATAACTCCGCTTTTAAAGCTAAAAGCATACTTTTTCAAGTGGTAAATCTTGACAAGGTTTGGGTTGAAATAAAGGTACACCAAAACCAATTATCGACTCTAAATAAAATTAAAAGTTTTACACTAAGTACACCATCTCTAAAACAAACATTCAAAGCAACAAGAGAAAATCTATACCCTGAACTTGACCCAAAAGAAGAAAGCTTCACACTTAGACTATCTCTTGACAACAAAAGCAACTTGTTAAAACCGGGAATGTACACAACTGTAAAAATGAGTGCAAGTACTAAGAGTTATCTTACTCTTCCTTCAACTGCTGTCATAAGAAAAAATGGTAAATTTTATGTTTTTGTTGTAGGAGAATATGAAGGTGAATATGAACCACTAGAAATAGACGTAGAAGTTTTAAACCCCGATACTTACATAGTAAAAAGCGAGCTTAACGCAGGTGATGAAGTAGTTAACAACGCACTATTTATGATGGATAGTGATGCCCAAGTTAACGGCTTGTACTAAAGGATAAGTGATGATAGAAAACATAATCTCTTTTAGTATTAAAAATAAATTTCTTATTTTAATGGCAGCTCTATTTATAACTTTTGGCTCATTTTGGGCTATTAAAAATACACCTCTAGATGCTATTCCTGACTTGTCTCCTCCTCAGGTTATTGTTAAAGTAAATTGGGCTGGGCAATCTCCTGAGATTATCGAAGATCAGGGAACTTACCCTCTTGTTTCTCAGTTTTTAGCAATTGCAAATATTGACACTGTTAGAGGTTTTTCAACTTATGAAAATGCTCTTATATACATTATCTTTAAAGAGGGAACAGACCTTTACTGGGCTAGAACTCGTGTGCTTGAGCAGTTAGCATCTGTACAGTCTCAGCTTCCTGCATCTATGGAAGTAAATTTAGGTCCGGATGCAAGTGGTGTTGGTTGGGTTTATGAGTATGCTCTAGTTCCAAAAACAAAAAACCTCAGTGAGCTTAGAACTCTACAAGACTACTACTACAAGTATGCACTTTTAGGTGTTGACGGCGTTAGTGAAGTTGCATCTATAGGTGGATTTGTTCCGACTTACCAAGTTAGTGTTAGTAATGATACACTGGTTCGTTATAACCTAAGCATCCAAG
>NVRL01000038.1 GCA_002732645.1 Sulfurimonas sp.
AAGACCTTCTCTTACGTCATCACCAGATATTTTTACATCTTTCTCTTTTGCTGCACCATTTTTTGAATTATAGTTAGAGATAACACGTGTAAGTGCTGCACGAAAACCAGCTTCGTGAGTTCCACCATTTGGTGTTCTAATATTATTTACAAAAGATGCAAGTTTTTCTTCATATCCATCATTATACATAAGTGCTACATCAAATTCTATATCTTCAATTTTTGCAGAAAATGAGAAAACATCAGCTACTAAAGTTTTTTTGTTCATATCAGTAACATACTGAGCTATACCACCTTCAAAGTGATAAGTCTCTGTAGTATCTGTTCTTTCATCTTTAAAAATAATTGTGATAAATGGATTTAGATATGCTAACTCTTTAAATCTTTTTGATAGAAATTCATACTCAAAAGTTATAGTTTCTGTAAAGATACTAGGATCTGGTGAAAACTCAATAGTTGTACCAGTTTTACGAGTTTTTCCAACAGCTGCTAAAACTTCTTGAGGAATACCTTTTTTAAAATCTTGCTCAAAAATCTCTTTTTCTCTGTAAATAGTCATTTTTAAATCAGCAGAGAGGGCATTTACAACTGAAACACCAACCCCGTGAAGACCACCAGAAACTTTATAGGTATCTTTATCAAATTTACCACCGGCATGAAGAACAGTTAAAACAACTGTTGCTGCACTCATTCCCTCCGTTGGATGCATATCTGTTGGAATACCACGACCGTTGTCACTTACTTTACAAGTTCCCTCTTTAGTAAGTGTTACATTGATAGTATCACAATGTCCAGCCATAGCTTCATCAATAGAGTTATCGATTACTTCATAAACTAAGTGATGTAGACCTCTGTGACCTGTATCACCAATGTACATACCAGGTCTTTTTCTAACAGCTTCTAAACCCTTAAGGACTTTAATATTACTAGCACCATAATTTTCCATTAACATCTCCATCTAGCCATTTTGGCATAATTGGAGATATTTTATCTAATATTTACTAAAATAAAGTTTGATGATGAAAAGAAGTTAAGAAGTTAACGCAATAACTTCACTAAATGTGAAGTTATTATAATTATATTACTATTGGCATAACAACTGTTTTGAAGTTATTGTCCATTAGTAAAAAAGGTAAATTACCTTCATTTAAACCTATACTAAATTCAGAAGAGTTTATAGAGTTTAAAAAATCTAAAAGATATTTAGAGTTTATAGCTATTACAAATTCTTCTGTAAAGTTTGTATTGTAACTAATCTCTGTTTTTGCTTCAATATTATCATCGCTCAATGATTCAAATGTTATAAAGTTATTTAAAAAAGTTATTTTAACATCAGATGATATTGTAGTAATCTGTTTAATAGAGTCAATCATAATAGCTTTTGGTAAAACTAATGTATTAGCCACTTCTTTAGGGATTATTCTAGAATACTCAGGAAATTTTCCGTTTATCAGTTTTGTAAAGAATGTATATTGTTCTGAATGTATTATTAGATTGGTGTCATCATAATAGAGTTCTATATTATCAAAGAAAAGCTTTTGAATTTCAATTATTGCTTTTTTTGGAATTATAATTGATAATTCACTAGCACTTTGATTTGGAATATTTACAATAGCTAATCTTCTTGTGTCTGTAGATGCAAAATTTATACTATCTTGTTTTATATCTATAAGAGCACCGTTTAGTTCAAATTTAGGATTATTTGTATCTATTGCAGGTGTTATCTTTTTAAGTGATTCAATCAATGCATGAGATTCGATTGATATACGAGCTTTTCCTTCATAGCTTGGAAATTCTGGAAATTCATTATAAGAGAAAGTTGGTAATTTAAAGTTAGAATGAGATTGTGAAATATATAACATTTCATTTTTAACTTCTAAGTTTATTTCTCCATCCTTTAATATTCTAATAATGTCTAAAAGTTTTTTACCATTAGCAGTAATACTACCAGATGATATTATATTTATTTTATCTGTTGATACTTCAAAGCCTATTTCATAATCGGTAGCTTTTATAGTCAGTTTAGAATCATTAACGTTTATATAAACATGAGAAGTTATTTGTGAAGTATCTTTTTTTTCTAAAAAAGGTTGAGCATAAACTAGTATGTTTTCTATGATTGATTTAGAAACAGTTATTTTCATATGAATTCCTATTAATTATATAATATTTTAGTATGTAGTAGTAGGAGGGTGTGATTATGTGAATATCACCTTTTCCTGCCTATTTTAAGAGTTCTTTGTATGTGATGAACCAAATGAACTCTATTCACATCTATTCACTTTTATGATTATATCTTTTTTTTTAGGCAAAAGTGTCACTTTTAAGAGACCGATGTTATTTTATTGGTTAATTCTTCAATTTTAACTTTAAAATCTTCATCATTTTTCATAAGCTCATTAATTTTTTTAAGTGTATGACTTATGGCAGTGTGATCTTTCATTCCAAAATATTTAGCTAGCTGGGGCATTGTGTTTTGTGTTAGTTCACGACACAAGTAGATAGATATTCTTCTAGCATAAACAAGGTTTTTACTTCTACCTTTTGAGCGAATCTCAGTTGGTTTAATATTTAGATCTTTAGCAACATTATTAGTAATAATATCTAGAGTTAGATTAGCACGATTTTCTTGAAGTTGGTCTTTTAATACATTTTTTGTAAATTCTAAATCAATATCAATATGCATTAGTTGTGAATAAGCATGTAATTTAGAAAGAATACCTTCTATTTCACGTACATTACTCTCTATTACAGTTGCAATATAGTTAATAATATCATTAGTGAGTTTTACTTTATTGATTTCACATTTTTTCTTGATAATAGCTATTTTAGTCTCTAGTTCAGGTGGTTGAATATCTGCAACAAGACCCCATTCAAATCTGCTTTGAAGTCTTTTTTCTAAGCCACCTATCTTTTTTGGATGCTTATCAGCTGTTAAAATAATTTGTTTTCCGGCACCTTTAAGAGCTTCAAAGGTATNAAAAAATTCTTCTTGAATACCCTCTTTATTACTTAAAAATTGAATATCATCTATAAGTAGTACATCACATTTACGATATTTTTCTTGAAAAGAAGGCATAGTCTTATTTCTAACATGACGAATAAAATCATTTAAAAATTGTTCAACTGATGTATATATAACATTTTTACCTTGATTTTGAAAAACATTTCCTGCTGATTGCATAAGGTGAGTTTTTCCTAAACCAACACCACCATATATAAAAAGAGGGTTATAAACTTGTCCTGCTGATTCACTTACACTCTTAACAGCTGCATATGCAAATTGATTTGATCCGCCTACCATAAAATTATCGAATGTATGAGATGGATTAAGCATAGAGTGTTGCTGTTTTTGTTCAGTTTTTTGTTTTTTTATTTTTGAATCTGTTGAATTTTTAAGTGTTATTTTTACACTTACTTTAGAACCATTCTTTACTTCARATAAATGGGCTATTTTTTCACTATATTTACTCTTTATCCAGTTTCTAATAAGAGCATTTGGTGCATAATAGATTGCTAAATCACTACTTGATTTTTTAGCATCATATGTAAGTTGTTTAATATATCTGTTATATTGTACTTCTGTTATCTCTTCTTTTAGTAGTTCTAAAACTTCTTGACCTATATTCACATAAAACCTTGTTTAATTATTTATATGTGAATAATATCACTCATTCACATAAAACAGGGTTAAAAATATGTGAATAACTAAAATTTACTAATGTGAATATCTCATAATAAAATTGTTTGAAGTATATATTACATAGCTTTTTTATATAATGGTAAAAATTAATACAATGGTAAAATATGACAATACTAGGAATCGACCCTGGAACAAGAAACATGGGCTATGCACTTATATCTTTAGAACGTGGTAAAATCTCTCTTATAGAAGCAGGTCTTATAAAGATGAAAGCTGAAAATCTGCAGTTTCAAATTCCTCAGATGGCAGAGGGTATAGATACTATTTTTAAAAAGCATAAAATAGATGAAGTTTCTATGGAAGATATCTTTTATGCGCATAATCCTGCAACTACTATTAAACTGGCTCAATTTCGTGGAGCTATTATGTTGAAACTTTTAGAGGTCCATGGTCAGTTTCATGAATACACAGCACTTCAGGTAAAAAAAGCTCTTACAGGAAAAGGAAAAGCAGCAAAAGAGCAAGTAAATTTTATGGTAAAAAGACTTCTAAATATAAAAAAAGAGATAAAACCTCTTGATATTTCAGATGCTATGGCAGTTGCTATAACACACTCACAAAGAGTTATAATACGTAAGTAGTTATAGGTAACTAAGCCACCAATCTTTTCGTCTTTTTTTAAGGCTTGCAAACCATCTGCTTGGGAAATATAGTCCAACAACTACAATTATCCAAGCTGCATATGTAGGAAAAAGCTCTGAGCCATAACTGTAACTCTCAGGTGAATGTCCTATAGGTGCACCAAATAACCAGTGAGCATCTCCAAAAACAATTAAAGCTAAAGCTATTCCTCCAAGATGCAGAAGAGGTATATGAATAACATAAAAGAAAAATGGAACCTGCCCAAAGTCTCTTAATGGATGTGACCACTTTCCTAGGTCTCTATCWAACAGGCTCATCAAAATCATTGCCATACCAATGAGAATACTTAAATATACAAGTGATGGTGGATATTTTGTAAAGTTGAAAAAGCTCATTATAGTGTCATCAAAAGATGCTTGCCAACTCCATAAAAGAGGGTCTCCATAAATATTTGTAAAACGAAGAAGCAGACCAAATATAAATAGACTCATACCTGACCCAAGAAAAATTTGTTTACGTTTTTCTCTTGACATCTTAGTAACAGGACCAAAGAGATAACCAAAAGCCATAACACCTATCCATGGAACAAAAGGATATATAACTCTTATCTCAAACTCTCCGATATTAATGATACCAGGAGAGAGAATAAGGTTCCATATCCAAGCATAGGCACCAAACGTTTCAGCATCTACACCATCAAAAAAATTATGCCCAAAAACCATAACAATAGCTATAACAGCAATAAGATACTTTGGTAGATATACTAAGAGACCCATAAATATCATGGCAATACCAATGGCAAATAAAACAGCTATTTTTGGATGGTAGATAAACTCTGGAGAAAAAGCCCAAAAGAAASYAAYMRSYGTWRNCTMTMAMMWTMKAARYCAKNGAYMKMYASYKRTNGMAWKWWRWGCYAWCNCASMNCWTTSYMCGCCTAGCAGATGCAAAAAAAAGCCCTATACCAGCTAAAAATATAAATGTTGGTGCAGCAAAGTGTGTTATCCATCTTGTAAAAAAGACTTCTAGGTTTGTTATATCTATATCTGTAGGAGCAAAATATACATATCCAAGAGCAAAAAAATCACGAGAGTGATCAAGTGCCATAATAACCATTGTTAGTCCACGTAAAACATCTAAWGCYTYWNNGCKTTCRTTKYWKYRCNATMNATMATMYWARTTATTTTTATGCTATTTTTAGTTATCTAATATGATACTCTATATTTCTTTAATAATTCTCTTGCGATATATCAAAAAATAAAAAAAGTAAAGAGAGTATACTTTCGCATTATTATAAGCAATAACTTATAAAGATAACACAGTAAAATCTTTTTCTTTTCTGGCTACACATTTATAGATAAATGTATGCTCATCAAAGAGATTTTCTGCATAATAAAGGAAAAATATGAATAATTTACCAGAAGGTCACCCGGTAAGAGTATACTTAGAAGAAAATCAACTTATTCGCGGTTTGATGGCAAGTATTAATAGTATCAATATAGTAGATAATAGTGAAGAGTTTAAAGAAAAATTTGCGAGACTATGCTTAGTAGAAAAACACTTTGCAAGAAAAGAGAATCAACTTTTTCCTTACTTAGAGCAGTATGGATGGACTTCACCTTCTCAAAATATGTGRGCTTTTCATGATGATATTCGTGCGATTGTAAAACAGGCTAGAAAGCTTGTGGAGACAACTGAAACACAATCTCTTATGATGGTTTTACAAAATCTCTTTCAAAATCTAGAGCATATTATGCAAGTTGAAGAGGGTAGACTACTTCCARGAGCTTTAGAAATGCTTCAAGAAGACGACTGGAAAGAGATGCGTGATGGTGATGAAGAGATAGGCTGGATGTTTGATGAACACCCTGCCGCTTATCCTGCACATGTAAAAGATGAGTATATTCACCCTTCAATGGATACTAAAAAAAGAAAACTTCCTTTCTCTCTAGAGGGTAGAATAGATTTAGAACAGGGTCACATGCTTCCGGAGCAGATTAACTGGTTATTAAAATTTATGCCTGTTGATATTACTTATGTTGATGAAAATGACATTGTTATTTTCTATAATCGTGGTGAAAATAGAGTATTTCCAAGAAGTGCCGGTATTATCGGTCGTGAAGTGAAGTTCTGTCATCCTCCAAAATCTGTTGATCAGGTACTTATGATTCTTAGAGAGTTTAAAGCAGGACGTAGAGATGATGCAGAGTTTTGGATTACTTTCAAAGGTCAGTTTATTCACATTCGTTATTTTGCAATTAGAGATGATGAAGGAACATATAAAGGTGTTATTGAAGTTTCTCAAGATGTTACTCATATCAGAGGGCTTGAAGGTCAGCAAAGATTGCTTGACTGGGAATAGGCTATAATTCCATCAAAAAAGGATATATACATGAGTAAGCTAGAAAATGTTAGTGTAGTAAAAGAAGCAAATATTTATTATGATGGAAAAGTTACAAGTCGAACAGTTGAGTTAGCAGATGGCTCAATTGTTTCTTTAGGAATCATGTTACCTGGAAATTATACATTTGGGACTAACGAAGCTGAGATTATGGAGATGTTAAGCGGTGATTTAGAGATAAAATTACCAAATGAAGAGTGGAAGACTCTAAACACTCCTGAGACTTTTAACGTTGCTGCAAATTCTTCTTTTGATCTTAAAATCAAAACAGTTACAGACTACTGTTGCTCATATATCAAGGACTAAAGTCCAGCTTAGAAAAAAACTAAATTTTTTTGTGCAAGGACTAAAGTACAACATGTAGTTCGCATCCAGAGTACTAATACTCTGGAGTTCTATCATCAGGTCCTAAGTATAACTGACGAGGACGAGCAATTTTTATACTTTCTTGTTCTTTTAACTCTATCCACTGAGCTATCCAACCCGGTGTTCTGCCTATAACAAATATAACAGCAAACATATTTTTTGGAATTTTTAGAGCTTGTAGAATTAGACCAGAGTAGAAGTCTATATTTGGATACAAATTTCTACTAATAAAGTAATCATCACTAAGTGCTATTTGCTCTATTTTATTAGCTACTTCTATAAGTTCACTATTTATATTAAGTTCTTTAACAAGATCGTTTCTAATAGCTTTTAATGCCTTAGCACGAGGATCAAAGTTTTTATATACACGATGTCCAAATCCCATAAGTCTAAATGGATCATCTTTGTCTTTTGCCCGAGCTATAAACTCATCAACTCTATCAACTGTACCAATCATTTCTAGTTGACGGATTACAGATTCATTTGCACCACCATGAGCACGACCCCATAATGCACCAATACCTGCACTAATAGCAGCATAAGGGTGAGCATGAGTTGAGCCTAGATTACGAACAGATGTCGTAGATGCATTTTGCTCATGATCGGCATGTAGAGTAAAGATAGTATCTAGTGCTTTAATCTCGATAGGACGAAGATCGACATAGTTATGCGGATAAGCTCTCATCATATACAAAAAGTTTTCTGTAAAACTTTTTTCTATATCTGGGTAGATTATTGGTAATCCATTTGAATATCTATATGAAAAAGCTGCTAGTGTAGGCATCTTTGCAACGATACGGTGAGCCATTTCTATATACTCTWGTGGAGTATCAATGTCTAAATGGTCAAAATAAAATGTTGATAGAGCAGAGACTCCTGCTGAGAGAATTGCCATAGGATGAGCTTGATCTGGGAAAGAATCAAAAAGTTTTTTCATTCCCTCGTGTATGAACGATCTTTTTCTTATCTCATCTGTAAAATCTTCAAGTTGTTTTTGTGTAGGAAGCTCTTTATGAAGTAGGAGATAAGTTGTATCTAAAAAGGTCTTTTCATTTGCTAGATATGCTATATCATACCCTCTATACATTAGCTGACCTTTATCACCATCAATATAAGTAATTTTAGAACGACAAGATGCAGTTGAAGTGTAACCTCTATCAAATGTAAACATTCCCGTCTTTTTGTAAAAAGTAGATATGTCAACAACAGAAGGTCCTACCGTACCGTCTAAGATAGGAAGTTCGTATGTCTTTCCATTTCTGTTATCTGTTAGTGTCATTGTATTTTTACTCATGATAATCCTTTATTGCTTTATTGTGAAATATTATATCATATAAATTGTGAAGCTAAATTATTTAGACTTGCTTCATCTAATGCACCTGATACTCTATGAGCTTCTTTACCATTTTTAAATACTATAATGGTAGGAATACTTCTGATGCCAAATCTAGCTCCGAGGTTTTGTTCATTTTCTGTATTTACTTTTGTGTAGAGTGCTTTTAGTGGAAATTTTGTAGCACTTTTCTCAAAGTTTGGTCCCATCATCTTGCATGGTCCACACCATGGTGCCCAAAAATCTACTATAACAGGTATATCACTATTTACTAAAACTTCATCAAAGTTAGCATCTGTTAGCTCTACAGGTTTTGTTTCTAAAAGTGAATTTTTACACTTCCCACAGTTAGCCTTTTTATAAGATTCTTGAAGTGGAATGTTATTCACACTCTTACAATGTGGRCATATTACTCTCATCATTACCCCTATAATACTATGGCAAATATATTGCCTCTTCTAAATATATATATTCTTTTTTTACTTTGCGATGATGTAGTTGATTTAAAATCATCTATACTAAGTATCTCAGTATCTTCTATTTGCACTATGATATCATCTTTTGTTATGCCAATAGAATAAGCTTCACTATTTAGTTCTACAATACTTACTAACACTCCGCCGTGAATATTAGCATTTGATCTTAGTATTCTTTGTAGTTCTGTAGGTAGAGGAATTACAGTCATACCTTTATAGTTAAGTGTTCCAGATGCCACCTCATTGTCTAATGAGCCAAGTTTAACATTTACTATATCTACCTTTTTATCTCTTAAAAATTTTATATTTACAACTCTTGAGGGTTGAAATGAACCTATTATATTTTTAAGTCCACTTGCACTATCTACTTTTTTGCCGTTTATTGAGATAATTAAATCACCTCTTTTAAGACCGGCTTTAGATGCTGGAGAGTTCTCCTCTATGCTAATTATGAGTCCACCATAGTTATTGTCATAAAAACTACTCATATCTTCATTTACATCTGAGATGCTAACACCTAAGTAGGCACGAGTATATTTTCCGGTATCGATAAGCCCGGTTGCTATTGAAGTAACCAYWTKKSWYRGYAKTGCTANNCCAATTCCAACATTTCCACCGGTTCTTGATATGATAGCTGAGTTGATTCCTATTAGATGCCCTGCAGAGTTTATAAGTGCTCCACCTGAGTTACCGGGGTTTATAGATGCATCTGTTTGAATAAAGTCTTCATACTCCACTATTCCTATACCGCTTCTACCAGTTGCTGATACTATACCTTGAGTAATAGTCTCTCCAACTCCAAATGGGTTTCCAAGGGCAAAGACAACATCACCGACTTTTACTTTGTCAGAGTTATAAAATGTAACGGCATTTAAGTTTTTAGCCTCTATCTTGATAATAGCTACATCACTCTTTGCATCTGTTCCTATTAGTTTTGCTTTATACTCTTTTTTATCTCCGGCAATACTGACTTTTATCTCATCAGCTCCTGCAACTACATGGTTGTTAGTAACTATATAACCATTTTTAGAAATTATTACACCACTCCCCGATGCACCTTGAGGCATTCTCTCTTGCCTCTTGTCAAACGGATTGCCATACGCTCTTCCACTTGTAATAGTTTTTCTAGTTGATATATTTACAACGCTTGTTCTAACATTTTCTAAAATGTTGTTATATGAGAGAATGAAGTTTTGACTTGTAGGGTTTTTTCGCTGAGTATTTTCATCAGCATAATTAAATACTACACTATCTTTGGCATAAGCAAAAGTTAGTGTGACTAAACATATTAAAAGTACTTTTTTCATTTTATCTTCCTTCATGTGACTGCCAAAGTTTATAACTAATTGGTTTACGAAGTGCAAATGAAGTTTAATTTTATTCTTTAAATGATTTTATACTTTCAGCCATTCCAAAATCTGGATGTCTTATAGGATCAAGTACAGCTTGAGCTATAAAATTATTGTCATTATTTATAATAATTGGAGATAAAAAATTAATAGTAGAGTTTTCAAGTGGTTTTTGAATTACTACTATATTATAAGCACTAATACTTGATTTATCATCTAGTTCTAAAAGCTTCTGTAAGTCAGCTGGTACATCAAAAGAGTATTCTCTAAGAGTATATGGGTTAGCTATAGTAAAAGATATATCTTCATTATCTGTATCTTTGATTGTTGAAAAGAGATCGTCTATTTCATTTATCTCTACATTTATAGTGTCTTCAAAACCTAAGATATTCCCTATAACTTTATACTTTTTCATATATTTCTCCTTAGAATGGCCCTTCTTCGTATTTAATACTAGAAGATATTATGTAGCTTATAGCATTTTTTATGCCAGAAAGATTATGATAATCACCAATAGCTAAGGCAAAACTGTTTTCTTCATCTATGAGTGAGATTCCATTACTCATATCTACAAGTAAGAATTTTGACYCTTCTAGAAGTCTTGCGTCTGCAATGCCGTTAAATTCTAGATTTAGTGTTAACCAGTCAAAACCTCTTGCACTATCTTGACAAGCTATAACTAACTGTATAACAGTTGGAGATATTACTTCTATTTTGCGAATTTCAGCATCTACAAAGTTGCCAAATCTTTTTACAAAATTTGGCAAATCTTTTGCGAGAAGGGGTTTCATTTTACTGGCAACCTACACATTCCATACTTCTATCTTCAACATCGTTAGCAATTTCTGGAGATTGTGAACGTAGATAGTAAGTAGATTTAAGACCTAGTTTCCAAGCTAGCATATAAATCTCATTTAGATATCTACCGCTTGCTTTATCTAGTGTAATAAATATGTTAAGACTCTGTCCTTGATCTAGCCATTTTTGTCTAATAGCCGCAGCTTTGATTAGAACAGTCTGGTTTAGATCATATGCAGGAGTATAGTAAGACCAAGTCTCGGGTGATAGTTTTGGTGCAACAACTGGTATAAGTCCACTTAAGTTTTCTTCAAACCATTTTCTTTTAAATACAGGCTCAATTGCTTGAGTAGTACCGGTTAATATAGAGATTGAACTTGTAGGTGCAATGGCCATAAGGTAACCGTTTCTCATACCTTGGCTTTTAACTTTACTGCGAAGATCATCCCACTCATATGTAGATGCAAACAGTCCACCACGGTCAACAAGGTTTATAACTTCAGCGTTAGCGTGATCCATTGGCATAACACCTTTACTCCACTGAGAACCTTCAAAGTCCGGATAACTTCCTTTTTCAGATGCTAAATCTGAAGATGCAGAGATAGTATTAAAACTAACAGCTTCCATAATTTCATCTATCTTGTCAAAATGTTCTTGACTTCCCCATGTTATAGCTTGCTCAGCTAGCATCTGAGCTTCACCCATAACACCAAGACCGATAGAACGACTTTTCATGTTAGTACGTTTTACTTTCTCAACTGGGTAGAAGTTRAGATCTATAACGTTATCKARASMACGRAYAGCAATTGGTACGATTCTATTTATATCCTCTTTAGTGTTAACACGTGATAAGYTTACAGAGGCTAGATTACAAACAGCTGTATCACCATTTATTTTTTCTTTTTCAACTACATATATAGGTTGTCCGCCAAGAGAGTCAAGAGCAGTTACCTTTTTAGCAGGTTTCTCTATTCCGCTATCTACTTTTACTATTTCATCTTCTTCATAAGAGATGCTGTCACCATTTTCAAAAATGAATTTTATTTTATAGTGGTTAGGGTTAGTGTTTTGGAATATCTCGGTACAAAGGTTTGAACTTCTAATAACCCCAACGTGGTTGTTAGGATTTGCACGGTTTGCATTATCTTTAAAACATAGGAAAGGTGAACCAGTCTCAAAGTAAGATGTTAGTATTTTTTTCCAAAGATTTTTAGCTTTTATTTTCTCTTTTATGATGCTTTCGTCTTCTTCTAACTCTTTATAACGTTTGTTAAAATCTTCACCATAAAGTGTAGCAAGTTCTCTTACATCATAAGGATCAAAAAGTGTCCAAATTCCATCTTCTTGAACACGTTGCATGAAAATATCGTTTAACCACATTGCAGGAAAAAGATCATGTGCACGACGTCTCTCTTCGCCAGAGTTTTTCTTAAGATCTAAGAAGTCGTTGATATCAATATGCCATGGTTCCATATAAACTGCAATAGCACCTTTTCTGGTTCCTAGTTGATCAACAGCAATAGCGATGTCATTTGTGATTTTTAAAAATGGAACTGTTCCTCCAGCTGCATTTTTATGTCCATCAATAAATGAACCCATAGAACGAATACCAGTCCAATCCCAACCGATACCTCCACCAAATTTAGAAAGCATAGCCATCTCTTGGTATGAGTCAAAAATACCTTCGATATTATCTGGAGTAGAGCCGATATAACATGATGAAAGTTGATGTCTGGTAGTTCTGGCATTTGAAAGAGTTGGAGTTGCTAGCATAACTTCAAACTGAGATATCATGTCATAGAACTTTATAGCCCACTCATGCTTATTTTCTTCTCTTTGAGCCAAGAACATAGATATAGCCATAAACATATGCTGAGGAAGCTCTATAGGGTTTCCATCTCTATCTTTGATAAGATATCTATCATAAAGTGTTTTAACACCTRGATAGTTAAAAAGCATATCTCTTTGGGGTTTGATATGTTTTTCTAGTCTATCAAGATCATACATATCTTTTAGACCTAAAAGAAGTCTGCCTTCTTTCTCGCCTTTTTCAAAGTATTTTTGCAGTGAACAATAACCGGTAAATCCATTTACTTGATGATAAAGGTTAAACATAAATAGTCTAGATGCAACAAATGTCCAGTTAGGAGCATCTATATCTATCTTATCAACAGCAGTTTTGATAAGAGTTTTTTGTATTTCTGCAGATGTTATACCATCACGAAAATGAATCTGTGCATCGACTTCAAGTTCACTCTGAGWTACATTGCTCAAATCTTTAACGGCAGCAGAAGTGTATTTTTGTATCTTACTTATGTCTAAGGGCTCTGTTCTGCCATTTCTTTTTATAATTGTTATCATACTTTTTTGTCCTGAAAAAATAAATTATCGATGTAAAAAGTTACATCAATAATTTTAAATTTGGTCTATATGCTAAATGAATCTTAGCAGGTTTAATATAAATTGAATATTATGATTTGTTATTATTTAAAAACTCTTTTGAAAATAKCATCAACGTTTTTCGTATAGTAATCATAATCGAAACATTCACGTATTTGTTTTTCACTTAATGATTCTCTTAGTTCATCATCTGCTAAAAGGTGGTTTAGGTATAGACTCTCACCCTTCTCATCTGTAGTAGCACGACCAGCTTGAATTTCTTCCCAAACTTTCATCGCATTACGCYGAACTATTCTATATGCGTCTTCACGAGATACACCTTGAAGTGGAAGCTCTAAAAGTACACGTTGTGAAAATACAAGTCCACCAGTAAGGTTCAAGTTTTTCATCATGTTCTCTGGGAGCACTGTTAGATTAGCTATAACGTTGTTCATACGGTGAAGCATAAAGTCCATTGTAATAAATGCATCTGGTAACCAAAAACGCTCAGTAGAAGAATGGCTTATGTCTCTTTCGTGCCATAAAGCAACATTTTCCATTGCTGGTGCTGCATATGCTCTAATCATTCTTGCAAGACCAGTGATGTTCTCTGTAAGAATAGGATTACGCTTATGTGGCATTGCTGAACTTCCTTTTTGACCTTTTGCAAAAAACTCTTCAGCCTCATATACTTCTGTTCTTTGTAAGTGTCTTACTTGAACTGCAAACTTTTCAATTGAAGAAGCAAGCAGTGCTAAAGTAGTTGCAAGTCTTGCATAACGATCACGATGCACAACTTGGTTTGAGCAAGGCTCTGGTTTTAATCCAAGTTCAGCCATTGCATACTCTTCTAGTTCAAGTGGTGCATGTGCAAAGTTACCCATAGCTCCTGAGATTTGACCTACTGCAATCACTTCCATAGTTTGCTCAAGGTTTGTAAGGTGACGAGCCATTTCATCATACCAAACAGCTAAAGTTAGACCAAAAGTTATAGGCTCACCGTGAATTCCGTGAGAACGTCCAACCATTAACGTCATCTTATGTTCCCCAGCACGTTTTTTGATTGATTCCATTAATATCTTTACRTCATCAATAATAATGTTTAAAGAGTCTCTCATTTGAAGTGCTACACCAGTATCAACTGCGTCAGAACTAGTCATTCCATAATGGAACCATCTTGACTCTTCGCCTAAGCTCTCTGATACACTTGTATTAAATGCTATAAGGTCATGTTTAGTAACTGCTTCAATCTCTTCTATTCTCTCTACTGAGAATGTTGCATTCTTTACAATCTTATCTGCGTCATCTTGAGGAATCTTTCCAAGTTTCGCCCAAGCTTTTACAGCAGCTTTTTCTACTTCTAACCATGCAGCATATCTTGCATGCTGTGTCCATTTTTCAGACATCTCTGGTCTTGCATATCTTTCTATCATTATATAGGTTCCTTATGATTATTATTTTATGATTTTATGCTAAAATTCGCACATATTAAAGWCATATATTCTACAGAAATTATTGTAAATATTTGATTAAAAAGGATTAAAATTTTGCCATTTGTTATGAAAAAAATGTTTGCACCGATTAAGCAAAAAGCTTTTCTATATCTTATAAAAGAATTGGACTATACACAAAAAGAAGCACAAAGATTAATAGCTAAAGGCCGTCTCTTTACTAATGGGGAACCTATGACTAGAACTGCTGGTGAAATAGAAGGTGAGTTTGAGKTTATATATTTTGAACCGATTACTAAAGGTTTGAAAGCTACAGCAGTTCATGATGAGTTTGTAGTATTTGATAAACCAAGCGGAGTTCTTATTCACCCTCAAAATAGAAAGACGCCATACTCTCTTATAGATGAACTGAAATATCAATATGGAAGAGAAGCAAATATAGCTCACAGAATAGATCAAGAGACTAGTGGACTAGTATTATGTGCTAGAAATAAACAGAGCGAAAGAGACATTAAAATGATGTTTGAACTTAGAGATATGAAAAAGAAATATCTCGCACTTGTTCATGGAGAATTAAAAGAGTCTTTATGTATAGAAGCTCCACTGCTTAGAAGAGAAGATGAAAGTGCAATAGTTAGAATGATTGTAAAGGTTCATGAAGATGGAAAAGCTTCTAAGACAGATATTAGACCTCTAAAGTATTTTAGTGATAARATATGACTCTTATTGAGTGCTCTCCATATACTGGACGACAACATCAGATAAGAGTTCATATGTTTCATGTGAAACATCCAATAGTCGGAGATCCAATTTATGGGCAGAGAGAAGAAGATATAATTAGATTTTTAGATAAAGAGTTGGATGCTAAAAAAAGAATAGAACTTAGCGGTGCATCTAGATTACTTCTTCATGCAAATGAGTTGGAGTTTGAACTATATGATAGCCTTCATCATATAAAGAGTACGGTTGATTTTGAGCAAATATGTAAAGAATCAATGACTGCTCATTCACAATGTGAATAACATTTACATATTTTTAAAAGACATTCAATTAACAAAATT